>JAHYIT010000087.1 GCA_019429205.1 Mariniphaga sp.
CCAGGAACGGCATTGGTTGTATCAGGCACCGGAAGAAATTCTGATAAAAGCTTCCAACGGTGCCAGCGATTTTGGAAACAAATTCGGGCAGCCATTGATTGCCGGTTCGGTACTTACATTTGAACATTTTGAAAACTATAAAAAATACGGTTACGACAAGGTAATTATGTTGGCGGGAGGAATCGGTTTTGCCAATAAAAAATACAGTCTGAAAGACGACCCGGACAAAGGCGACAAAGTTGTGTTGCTGGGTGGCGACAACTATCGCATTGGAATGGGTGGTGGCGCTGTTTCGTCGGTGGCAACCGGAGAATTTGAAAATGCCATTGAACTGAACGCCGTGCAGCGGGCCAACCCGGAAATGCAAAAGCGTGTTTACAATGCCATTCGAGCATTGGCCGAATCGGATGAAAATGCCATCATTTCAATTCACGACCACGGTGCGGGCGGTCACCTGAACTGCCTGTCGGAACTGGTGGAAAGCACCGGTGGAAAAATCGACACAGCCAAATTGCCGGTTGGCGACCCCACGCTTTCGCAAAAAGAAATTATCGGGAATGAATCACAGGAACGCATGGGACTGGTGATGAAACCGGAGAATGTGGATTTATTAAAACGGATTGCTGATCGCGAGCGGGCGCCCATTTACGAAATTGGCGAAACCACCGGCGACATGCAGTTTACATTTGAGAACTCGGAAACCGGTGAAAAACCCATCGACTGGCAACTGGGTTACATGTTCGGAAATCCGCCCAAAACAGTTTTGGAAGATACAACTGAAGTGCCGGATTTTGCCGAACTGGAATACAATCATGAAGAAATTGATACACTGGTGGAGCGCGTTATTCAACTTGAATCGGTGGCGTGTAAAGACTGGCTTACCAACAAGGTTGACCGGTCGGTTACCGGACGCATTGCCAAACAGCAGGGCACGGGAAAACTGCACTTACCTTTGAATAATGTAGGCGTAATTACGCTCGACTACCAGGGCAGGGCAGGGGTGGCTACCTCCATCGGTCATGCCCCGGTGGCAGGAATGATTGACCCAACTGCCGGCTCATTGCTTTCCATTGCCGAAGCGCTGACCAACATCGTTTGGGCGCCGCTGACGGACCAAATTCGCAGTGTTTCGCTGAGTGCCAACTGGATGTGGCCGGCAAAGAACCCGGGCGAAAATGCACGCATTTACCACGCCGTGGAAGCTGCCAGTGATTTTGCCTGTGCTTTGGGAATCAACATTCCAACCGGTAAAGATTCCATGTCGATGACCCAGAAATACAAAGACGATGTGGTTTACGCTCCGGGAACGGTTATTATTTCAGCATCGGGCGAGGTTTCGGATGTGCGGAAAGTGGTGGAACCAGTTTTGGTGAACGATGAGTCAAAAGAAATTCTGTTTATCGATTTTTCATTTACTGAAAGGGCTTTGGGCGGAAGTGCGTTCGCGCAGTCAATCAACAGAATTGGCAGGAAAGCTCCAACCGTTTCAAATGCTGAAAAATTTGTTGCAACATTCAATACCATTCAAAAACTAATTGAGCAGGAACTGATTCTGGCCGGCCACGACATTGGTTCCGGAGGTTTGGTAACCTCGCTGCTCGAAATGTGTTTCAGCTGCAACAAAGGCGGAATGAATGTGGATTTGACCGGAATCGGCGAGCAGGATTTGGTAAAAGTGCTGTTCAGCGAAAACCCGGGAATTGTAATTCAGTGTGCCGATAATGAAGAAGTTAAGACGCAACTTACCGAGAACGGAGTTGGTTTTGTTTCGCTCGGATTTCCGGTTCCTTATCGCAAAGTGCGGGTGAAAAATTTTGACACCGAAACTGATTTTGATATCGATTCTCTGCGCGATTTGTGGTTTAAAACATCGTACCTGCTCGACCGGAAACAGAGCGGAAAAGAATTAGCGCTGGAACGTTATAAAAATTATAAAAAGCACGAACTGGAATTCAATTTTGGTGAATTTTCAGGAAAATCTTCCGATTGCGGAATTGACCTGGACCGCCGTAAACCTTCAGGAATTAAAGCGGCCATCATTCGCGAAAAAGGGGTGAACGGCGACCGCGAAATGGCGTATGCCATGCACCTGGCCGGAATGGACGTGAAGGATGTGCACATGACCGACCTGATTTCCGGTCGTGAAACACTGGAAGATTTGAACATGATCGTTTTTGTGGGCGGTTTCTCCAATTCTGATGTTTTAGGTTCGGCCAAAGGCTGGGCAGGTGCTTTCAAATACAACGAAAAAGCCCGCATTGCACTTGAAAGATTTTACCGCCGAAACGATACATTGAGTTTGGGCGTGTGCAACGGCTGCCAGTTGATGGTGGAGCTGAACCTGGTTTTCCCGGAACACAGCATACAACCCAAAATGCTGCATAACGAATCAGGGAAATTTGAATCTTCTTTTCTGAATGTGGATATTCTGGAAAACCAGTCGGTGATGCTGAACAACATGGCAGGAATGAAACTGGGAATCTGGGTGGCGCACGGCGAAGGCAAATTTTACCTTCCTTTCAACGAACTGGAATACCATATTCCCATGAAATACAGCCACGATGAGTATCCGGCCAACCCCAACGGTTCGCATTTTGCTGCCGCTGCAATATGTTCCGACGATGGGCGCCACTTAGCGATGATGCCCCACCTCGAAAGGGCTTTTGCCCCCTGGCAGTGGGCACATTATCCTGCCGAACGGAAAAAAGACGAATTGGCGCCGTGGATTCAGGCATTTGTGAATGCAAGGGATTGGATTGCCGGGCAAAGCCGAACCTAAGCTGTTAGCGGTTTTAAACCGCTAACAGCTTAGCAGCATATTTGAGAAAAGTTTTTATTTGTTGATTCTAACCAGAATAGATATGCATTTTGAACCAAACGCTTTGTACCATATTTACAACCGTTCAAACGAAACCGTTTTTAAAACCCGTGAGAACTATCTGTTTTTTCTGAGAAAAGTGAGAAAGTTAATTGCTCCCGTATGTAATATTTTTGCTTATGTTTTGATGCCAAACCATTTTCATTTTCTAACTCAGGCTACAGAAAAAAGTTGCCAGGATATACATGAAAAACACCGACAGGATACACAAATTCTATCCAAAAATGTTGGAACATTACTTAGCAGCTATACTTTGGCGTTTAATAACCAAGAGAATAGAAGAGGTAGTTTGTTTTCCCATCATACAGGTGCAAAAATGTTAAATGACACATTTGAATCAAATCCATATCGAAGACAGAAATTAATGGAAGAAGATTACGCTACCACTTGTTTTTTATATATTCATCAAAATCCGGTCATGGCAGGTTTAGCATCAAAGTTGGAAGAATGGGAGTTTTCTTCGTTTAGAGATTATGCAGGGTTTCGGAATGGTACATTAATCAGGAAAGATTTGGCTTTTAATTTTATTCAGTTGGACCAGGCATCATTTTATGAGCAATCTATGAAAAATCTGGATGAGGATATTTTGAAGAAATTGTATTGATAAATTTCCTTTAAACTGTAAGCGGTTCCAAACCGCTAACAGTTTAGCTAAAAATCATCTTCTCAGCCAACTCATCAGCAAGTTCTTTGCCTTTCAGCGATTCCACAATTTTTAAGGCAAATTTTATAGCAACACCGGCGCCTTTTCCGGTGATGATTTTTCCTGAAATTTCCACATCGGCACCGGTAACTTCTGCACCGGTTAACTGTTTTTCAAATCCGGGGAAACAGGTGGCTTTTTGGTTTTTCAGAATTCCAAGGTTGCCAAAAACCAGCGGCGCAGCGCAAATGGCGCCCAGCGGTTTTCCCTTTTTATGAAAATCAAGAATCTGTTTGCCCAGTCCGGCGTGGTCTTTCAGGTTGTTGGCCCCTGGCAAACCTCCCGGCAAAACAATCATATCCACTCTGTCGTAATTCACTTCTTCAAAAAGAACATCGGCGGTAACCTGAATGTCATGTGAGCCTGTAACTGTCTTTTTGCCGGTTACCGACACAACCATTGTTTCAATATCTGCCCGGCGCAAAACGTCAATTATACTAACAGCTTCAATCTCTTCAAATCCTTCGGCTAAATGAACTGCTACTTTCTTTTCCATCATAAATCAATTTCTTTAAAAAAAAAAAAGATCCCCGGAAACCGAAGATCTTTTCAAATGAGATTTTAGCAGTATATCAATTATTTGAATATTCGTGCAATGATTTTTCGAGTTTTTTACGGGTGAAGAAAATCCGGCTTTTTACTGTTCCGAGTGGTAATTCTAATTCTTCAGCTATTTCCTTGTACTTGTATCCATCCAGAAACATGGTAAACGGAATGCGGTATTCATCTTCCAGTTCGTCAATACTTTTGTGAATTTCTTTGGTGCTGTAAAACGAATCGGGTGCTGGATAAACTTTGTCTTTTGAAAACAAAAGATGAAGGTCGTTGTTTGAATCATCGAACGTGTTCCTTGTTTTTACATTTCTTCGGTAATCGTTGATGAATGTGTTTTTCATGATGGTGTAAATCCATGCTTTGAAGTTCGTGTTTTGCGTAAACTTATCGCGGTAGGTGAGCGCTTTCAGCATGGTTTCCTGCAAAAGATCGTCGGCTCGTTCCGAATCGGAAGTTAAACTGAGTGCATAATAATGCAGTTTGTCTCTTAATCCGAGAAGTGAATTGTTAAATTGAACTTGAGTCATGGCGTTATATATTTAAAGTTAATTACTATTATTTTTTACAATTTGTCGAAACAAATATAGAAAGTGAAAAACAATTAAAAAAGATTTTTGACTCTTTTAGTAGTTGATTTTATCTATAATTGATAAAGAATTTTTATGAAATAAATGGAATAAGTTTATAAATCGTTCTGTTTAAATGTTTTTGATGGATTATTAAACAGGATTTAAACTCAGTAAATCAGATTTCAAAAATGTTTTATATTTGCCGCTTCAATTTTTAATCATTCAATTTTTATATTATGAAAGTTCAAAAAGACAAAATGCCGGGCAAAAATTACCTTGTTTTTAAAAAATGGGGAAGAAAATCCTACTCTTTGTTTTCCATTTTGCATAAAGCGGTGAAGATTTCGGTATTGTCGGTTTCTTATTTTTTAGCTGTTCCGGTTTTATCTGTCGCCATGGAAACAGATACAACAAAGCAGGTAAAAATGGAAATTGATATGGAAGAAATTGAAGTTTCGGCTTCGCGGGCGCCTGCTGTATATTCAGAAATTGCGCGTGTACTCACTGTAATTACCGCAAAAGAAATTGAGCAGGGACCGGCTACAAACCTGCAGGATTTACTCGAACAGGTTTCATCAATTGATGTAAGACAACGAGGCGCCGGTGGAATTCAGGCTGATATCAGCATCCGCGGCGGCACCTTCGACCAAATCTTAATACTCCTGAACGGAATCAACATCACCGACCCTCAAACCGGACATCACAACCTGAATATTCCGATTAGTCTTGCGCAGGTAGAACGAATCGAGATACTTAACGGACCCGCAGCCCGGATTTACGGACCGAATGCTTTTTCAGGAGCAATAAATATTGTTACCAAACAAAACTCTGGAAACGAGCTTTCTGCATTAATTTCTGCAGGAAGTTTCGGATATCTTAATTCCAATCTTTCCGCCGGTTTTGTTACAGGGAGAATGAATCATTTGCTGGCCGGTAATTATAAAAGTTCAAAGGGATACATTAATAATACAGATTTTGGCGTCTCCAATTTGTTTTATTCAGGAAAGCTGGATTCAAAACAAGGTAAATTTTCTTTGCAGGCCGGAAAAACAGATAAAGGTTTTGGCGCCAACAGTTTTTACACTCCGGTTTATCCAAATCAGTATGAAAATACCCAAACACTTTTTTCATCAGCCAGATTCGAATCTTTTTCGAAGCTGAATTTAACTCCGGTTATTTATTTCCGCAGACATTCCGATAAGTTTATGTTGTTTCGCGATAATCCGCCGGAGTGGTATAAAAACCATAACTATCACCGAACCGATATTTGGGGAGCAAATTTAAATTCATGGTTTCTGTGGCAGGCCGGTAAAACATCTTTTGGAACTGAATTCAGGTCTGAAAAAATTTTAAGCAATGTTTTGGGTGAAGAAATGGAGCAATTCATTCAGGTTCCCGGCGAAAATGCTTTTTATTCCAAAACGAAAACCAGGAATATTGTTTCACTTTTTGCAGAGCATATTTTTTACCTGAACCGCTGGACAATTAGTGCGGGAGTTATGGGAAATCATATTTCGGATAATCAGGCGGGATGGAATTTTTTTCCGGGAATTGACGGAAGTTATCAGTTGAGTCCTACTTTAAAACTGGTGGCTTCGTGGAATACTTCTTTGCGGATGCCAACTTTTACCGATTTGTATTATTCCGGGCCAACCAACATAGGGAATCCCGACTTAAAACCGGAAAGATCAAAATCATTTGAGGGTGGAATTAAAATGAATTCTTCATTGGTAACCGGCCGTTTTGTTGTTTTTCATTCAAAAGGAGAAAATATAATTGACTGGGTAAAATCTGAAAGTGATGAGTTGTGGCAATCGATGAACCACACCGCCATTCAAAGCACTGGATTTGAAACAGATGTAAAACTTTATCCCTGGAGAATTTTAGGGAAAAACTGGCCGGGAACCTTTCAGTTTGGTTATTTATACAACAATCAAAAAAAGTTTGAGAGCGAACTGATTTCTTACTATGTGCTTGATAATTTGAAACATAAATTTGTGGTTTCAGTAAACCAGCCGGTTTTCAGAAACTTTTTCGCAGATATAAAATTAATATTTCAGGACAGGGAGGGCACTTATTCAAATTTTATAAATGGAAATTTTGAGGAAGAAACCAGCTACAATCCATTTTGGTTGGTTGATACAAAAATTTTGTATCAAAAAAATAATTTTTTGTTTTCCGTTTCGGCCAGCAATTTATTTAATAAAAGCTATTTCGACCTTGGAAATGTGGTCCAGCCGGGCAGGTGGCTCAAAACCGGGATTACATACAAAATCCCGTTTAAGTAACCACATCTTAGGTCATTAAAGCATTAGTCTTAAAGCAATATTGTATCCCAATCCCGATCTGTCGGAAAAGGTATTTTTATAATTAAAATCTGTATCCATTACGTTTCTGTTTCCGTCCATCAAAACCGTATTTATAAGGTGATAATATGTGGCAGAACCAATCACCTGAATGTTATGGCGAAGGTTAATACCCAGTCGTGCGCCCATTTCAGCGAAATTGGTAGAAATCAGATTTTCTGAAGTTTCCCAACTCGTATATTCCAGTCCATAACCAATAAAAGGGCCCCAATGCAAAAAGGGTAAAGGGTAATAATCTTTCCCGATGCCTAAACTTCCCCGGTTAAATATAAATTTTTCCAAATTGTCGTTTAATGTGTAACTGTTTTTCTTTTGTCCGGCTTCAAAATAAAATTTTACCGATGTCAGACCTTTGCCGGTTTTTCCGGGAAGAATCATGTCGCCTAAAGTTCGTGAAAAATAATACTCCAGTCTTCCCGTAGTCGCCGACAATCCGTTAAAGGTGTTTCCTGCAATTAAGTTTAATCCTGAACCTTGCATTTTATTCAGGTAAGCATTCTGTTCATTTATTCGTTTTCCTGAAATTTGATAAAAAGCAGTTCTAAATAGATTATCTGGTTGAATGCTTTGGATGTAAGGCGTTTTCATCGATTTGACAAATGCCACTTTAACCGGTTTGACTGTTCCGTCTTTTTGAAGCTGATTTTGATAAACCGCATAACGCCGGTCGAATAGTTTGCTGTTTTTTTCGTCAATATGGCCAATAATGTATGAACCTTGTCGTTCCAGTTTGTATGTTTGGTTTGTGGTGACAGTGTCTTGCTTCAGGTTGCCTGTTGTATTTCCAGCTTCCGCTGAACTCAGAGGTTTAGAAAGTATTTCATCATTTTGCTGAACTAAAAGCTGCAATGAATCTTTAAATGATGCCGGGTTTAATCCATTTGATTTTGTAAAGAAAAAAAATACAAATATCAGGGATACATAAAAATATTTCATACTAACAAGTCTCTTTTTAGTTGTAAATCAGACATAAAAATACTCATTGTGGAATAAATAGTGAATTAATTTGAATTAAAATTAAACGAAATTTGGTTTTTGAAATTGTATAATTAAGAAGATTGTTTTTCGAGCCAATCACAAAAATTGTATATTCGCGATAAATTAGAAAACATGTTAAAAGGAATATTAGCTATTTCAGGACAATCGGGGTTGTATAAACTTGTAGCCGAAGCAAAAAACAATATTATTGTAGAATCGCTTGATACTGGAAAACGTATGCCTGCGTACTCAACAAACAAGATTTCTGCTCTTGAAGATATCGCCATATATACTGACACTGCTGACGTGCCTTTAAAAGAGGTATTTCAGATAATTGCTGAAAAGGAAAATTTCGGGCAAGCACCTGACCATAAATCCAAAACAAGCCAGTTAAAATCGTATTTTGCAGAGATTCTTCCCAGCTATGACCGTGACAGAGTTTATGTCTCTGATATTAAAAAGGTGATACAATGGTATAATATACTTCAGGAAAAAGATATGCTTGATTTTTCTGAAGAAGAAACTGAAGAACAGAAGGAAAAAGGAGAGGACGGAGAAAAATCTTCAAAATAGTTTAAGATGTTTTGAAGCATCAATGTAATTGCGTATTTCGTTTTCTTTAAGCAATAATTCAAAAAGTTTTGTTGTGGCAAGCGCATCGCCGGCTGCCCGGTGCCTTCCGTTTATTTCAATACCTTTTTCAGCGCAAATTTTGCCAAGTGAATAAGACTTGTACCCAGGTAAAAGTTTTCTTGACAAATGTACAGTACACAATGTTTTTCTGCTAAAATCATATCCGAGTCGTTTAAATTCCTCTTTCACGAATTTATAATCAAAATGAACATTATGAGCCACAAATGTTCTCCCTGCAGTCATTTCCACTATTTTTCGGGCAATTTCATAAAAATGCGGGGCCTTTTTTACCATTTCATTAGAGATTCCCGTTAAACGTGTGATAAATAATGGAATATCCATTTCAGGCTTAACAAGCGAAGAAAATGAGTCAGTTATCTCAGTTCCATTGTGCTGAAAAATGCTAATTTCCGTTATTTGACCATACTTGTAACTGTTTCCGGTCGTTTCTATGTCGATTATTGCGAACAATTTTCAAGTATTTTACTTTTATTATAAATAAATATTTAAATTTGTTAAAAAAATGGCCTGTTCATTTCTTTAATTGCAGAAAAGGCTGTTTAAAAAATAAAATTAATGTTTAAATTGTCAAAAAAATTTAAGAACTTCTAATAAAATTAATAATTATGAAAAAATTTACATTATTATTTCTCTCATTTTTGATTATTGGAACTGCATTTGCTCAGAATGCAGACAAAAAATGGGCAATTGGATTAGGTCCTGGTATTTTCCAAAATCTGGAAAAGAATGATTTAGGATTTATGGGCGATTTCTATTTAAGCACTTACTTAAGTCCTTCCTTCGATTTAATGTTGAAAACCCCGCTTGGTTTTTACAGTGAAGGAATCGATTTTTTCAATCCTTCATTGAATTTCAGGTATAAATTGTACAATGGTAATATTTTATCAGAAACCAGTTCTGTACAACCTTACCTTTATGCTGGCGGGGGATATTTGTTTGACAACCTTGAGCAGAATGGTGGAACCGACAATACCGGGGTGAATTTTAATGCCGGGATTGGTTCTAAATTTCCGATTAGCCCAAGTGTTTCATTATTTCTTGAGGTGGGTTACATTCACGGAATCGAAGGTTACAGACACGTTAACAATCAGTTGGCCAGTGTACAGGATAATTTTCTGAAACTTTCCGGTATCATTGAATTCGCATTTGGTGCAGCTAAAGATTCGGACGGTGATGGTGTGCCAGACAGGAAAGACAAATGTCCTGATACACCTCCGGGAGTTCAGGTTGACGAATTTGGCTGTCCGCTCGATCGTGACGGCGACGGCGTTCCTGATTACCTCGACAAATGTCCTGATACTCCTGGTCTGCCTGAGTTCGATGGATGCCCGGATTCAGATGGCGACGGCGTTCCTGATCATTTGGATAAATGTCCTAATACTCCTCCCGGAGTTCAGGTTGACCAACACGGATGCCCACTTGACAGCGATGGCGATGGTGTACCGGATTATCTGGACAAATGCCCTGACACACCGAGAGGATGCCCGGTTGATGAACATGGTTGTCCGCTCGATTCAGACGGTGATGGTGTAATTGATTGCGAAGACAAATGCCCAACTGTTCCCGGCCCCGCCTGGAACGATGGTTGCCCGGCGGAAGAAGAACTGGATATACCTGCCGTTTATTTCGATTTCGATAAAGCTGAGTTGAGGCCGGAAGCAAAAGCCCAACTCGATAAGCTGGTTGAAACTTTAAGCAGCGCCAAAGAGTACAGCATTGTTGTTGGCGGTCATACCTGTGATATAGGAACTGGTGCCTACAATATGAAACTGTCTGAAAGAAGAGCGCAGTCTGTTGTAAAATACCTGCTTTCAAAAGGAATTAGTAATACCTACGTTGGCTCAAATTATTATGGAGAAGACAAACCTGCAGTACCTAATTCCTCAATCGATAACAGGAGGAAAAACCGCAGGGTAGAATTCGAAGAAGCTACTATAAAAAAATAACGAACAAATTTTAGTTTAATAAAAAAACCTTGCCTTCGGGCAGGGTTTTTTTTTGCTTTGCAAAATGATTTGTTAAGTTCTATAAATCTTTGGTCTGCCCAACTTTGTAAAATATTATCTTTGTCGCTCTTAAAAATTCAGTAAATGAAAATTGAAAAGTTAATACAACCTGGTGTAATTGCTGCTTTAAAAAAGTTATATGATTTCGAGCCTGGTGATAATTTGGTACAGTTACAAAATACCAGGAAAGATTTTATTGGCGACATAACGCTGGTGGTTTTTCCGTTTTTGAAATATTCGAAAAAACGACCTGAAGACACTGCTACAGAAATTGGAAAGTATCTCGTAGAAAATATAAACGAGGTAAAATCTTATAATGTGGTTAAAGGATTTCTTAACCTCGAAATTGACAATAATTATTGGACTAGTGAAGTTTTGAGCGCATGGAGGGATGAATACTTTGGTAAAATTGTAACTTCAGAAGATCAACAGGAATTGGCTATGGTAGAATATTCATCGCCAAATACCAACAAACCCCTTCATCTAGGGCACATCCGAAATAATCTTCTGGGATTTTCTATTTCAGAAATATTAAAGGCAAATAATTATCAGGTTGTAAAAACAAATATTGTAAATGACCGTGGAATTCATATTTGTAAATCGATGCTGGCCTGGCAAAAATGGGGAAATAAGGAAACTCCTGAAAATACTGGAAAAAAAGGGGATCATCTGGTTGGAGAATTGTATGTGGAGTTCAACAAACATTTTAAGGCAGAAATTGCGGAGTTAATGAATAATGGCCTTTCCCAAAAAGAAGCTGAAGATCAGGCACCTTCTATACAGGAAGCCCGGGAACTTTTACGGAAATGGGAATCAGGTGACCCGGAAGTGGTCGAACTTTGGAAAACCATGAATGGATGGGTTTACAAGGGATTTGACATTACTTACAAAAGATTGGGAGTTGACTTCGATAAAATATATTACGAATCGGAAACTTACCTTGTGGGTAAAAAAGAAGTTTTACGAGGGCTAAAAGAAGGCATTTTTTATCAAAAAGAAGACGGCTCAGTTTGGGCAGATTTAACCGGCGAAGGACTTGATCATAAACTTTTGCTCCGAAGCGATGGTACTTCGGTTTATATGACCCAGGATATTGGCACGGCCAAAATGCGGTTCAGTGAATTTAATATCGACAAAATGATATACGTTGTTGGAAATGAACAAAACTATCATTTTCAAGTACTTGCCATTTTGCTGGATAAACTGGGTTATGCATGGGGAAAAAGCCTGCATCATTTTTCTTACGGGATGGTGGAATTGCCTTCTGGAAAAATGAAGTCGAGAGAAGGCAAAGTGGTTGATGCCGACGATTTAATGGAAGAAATGGTGCAGGTTGCCCGGAAAATGGCAGAGGAGCTTGGAAAGCTTGATTCTCTCTCAGAAGAAGAGGCAGAACGTACTTATGAAATGATTGCAATGGGCGCTTTAAAATATTTCATTCTGAAAGTCGATCCTAAAAAAAACATGGTATTCAATCCTGAAGAGTCAATAGATTTTAATGGGAATACCGGACCATTTATCCAATATACACATGCACGCATAAAATCAGTTTTACGAAAAGCCTCTGAAAAGAACATCGAATTAAAAAAAGAAATTAATATTTTGCCTGAAGAAATTTCGTTCAAGGAAAAAGAACTGATGAAACGGATTACTCTGTTTCCAGCGGTAGTTAAAGAAGCAGGAACAAATTACAGTCCGGCAGTTGTTGCCAATTATTGTTTTGAACTTGCAAAAGAATTTAACCAGTTTTATCATGATCATCCCATTCTTGCGGAACGCAATGAACCCACACGCGATTTGCGGCTGTTAATTTCTGCAACTGTTGGGAAAGTTATAAAAAGCGGAATGAAATTATTGGGAATTGAAGTTCCTGAGAGAATGTAAAAGGGGGGAATAGCCCCCTTTTACATAAAATTATATATGATTTAATGGTTGAAGGAAAAGCACCTTCTTATTTATAAGTTCTTATTTTTGATAAAAGGTTACCCTCAAATTCTGAGAAAATGAAAAAACAACAAATATTGTCGGATTTTATTCTTATTTAGTGTCAATTTGTCAGAAATGAAAATTTAGTTATTTGAATTTTTTTTCAAAAAATGAAATAAAGCAGAATTTGAATTGTAAAAAACTATTATTTTTATTTTTTCATACAAGAGGTTGTTTTATAGTAAGTTATATTCACAGGGAATAAATTTGCTAAAAAAAAATTTCACTTTTTATGAAAATGAGGGTTACCTTTTTTAATTTTAGCGAATTATATAATAGACGAATATGAAGAATTACAGTGATGAGCAAATCCTGAAAGGGATATTAAGACACGATAACTTAATTTTGCAATACATCTACAAACAATTTTATTACCAGGTTAATATATTTATAAAAAAGAACTCTGGAACCGAAGATGATGCAAACGATGTTTTTCAGGAGACGATAATAGTCATCTACCGTAAGTTGAAGGAAAACGATTTAGTTTTCGAAACAAGTTCTTTTCAGGGTTATCTTTTTTCGGTTTGCCGGTTTTTGTGGCTTAAGGAGCTGGAAAAGAGGAGAATAGAGCAGGAAAAGATTAACGATACTTTACCCTTCCAGGAAGATATTTATGATGATAGCCTGGTTGAGTTGGTAGAAAAAAATGAAAAGTATGGTTTATACCAGAAACATTTTAAAACCCTGAGTACAGATTGTCAAAAGCTTTTGCAGTTATTTTTCGAAAAAGTCCCGCTTGCTGAAATTGCAAAAATTATGGGCTATAAAGGCGAAAAATATGCAAAGAAGAGGAAGTTTAAGTGTAAAGAACTTCTGATTAGCAGGATTAAGCAGGATACAGAATTTAAAAAAATACTTGAAGATGATACCTAAAACAAAACTCTTTGAATTGATTGAGGATTATTTAATGGGCGCCCTCAGTCAGTCGGAAAAAAATGAATTTGAAACAGAACTACAGAGCAATTGCGAACTTAGGGATGAAGTAAAATTCGAAAAAGAAATTCAGTCAGCCATTACTGAAAAAGAAGTTCTAAACCTTCGGGAAAAATTAGAATCAGTTTCAAAACAGGTAAAAGATGGAAACACCCCTTTCGATCTTTTAGACGGCTTTGACAACATTCAGCAACTTTCCGAAACACTACCCCCGGAAGAATTGCTTAAATTTTACGACTCACTCCCCAAAGCTCATGTTTACCAACATGAAATGGTTTCAAACGAAAATATTCACGAGTTTTTCAGGGAACAAAATATTCCCGGATTGGAAAAAGATGTGATGTTCGATGATTTTGATGAAAATGACATTGAACTGGAAGGTTTTGAAGAAGCCATTCTGGAAAAAGATATTTTGGACCTGCGTGCTACCCTGGGTAAGGTGTCTGCATCTGTTCGGGAACAATGCTCTGCTGATGAAATTGACCGTTACCTCAATGGTGAACTCATTGGAAAAGAACTGGAACGTTTTGAACAGGAACTTGCAGTAAACCGTATTCTTCAGCGCGAAGTTTCCATTCACCGGGAGCTTGAAAATGCACTTATGGAACTGGATGTGATGAACCTCAGAGATGAAATTTCTCACCTGATGGAAACAGAAACTTCATGGAATGTTTCCGAAGAACAGATTGAAGATTTTATTTCAGGATCGCTTGAAGGTGAAGAACTGGAATTGTTTCAGGCTGAATTATGTGAGAATACAGATTTAAAGGCAGAAATTGCCTTACGGCGAAATGTTGATATGGCAGTTGGAGAGAAAGAAATACTTAACCTTCGCGATAAACTGCTTAAGGTGCAGCATGAAGTGAAGAATAAGGAAATTAAATCGCTCATTCCTGACACAAAAATTCAGCAAATGAACTGGTGGAGGGCCGGAGTGGCTGTTGCAGTTATTTTATTTGCCTTTACAGGTATTTTCAGGAATGAATTCGCAAATATAAATCATACTTACAACAAATATTACGAACAACCTGAATGGGCTCCCCAAAGGTCGGTAACTGCCGATTTGGGATTATTACAGCTTGCAAACGGGCATTTTGTAAATGGTGAGTACGATAAGGCACTCGTTTTATACGATAAAGCGATAAACGAAAATGATGAAAAGTTTGTTTTTCAATTTTATAAAGGTGCCAGTCTGCAAAATCTTGAAAAATTTGAGGAAGCTATTCCCGAATATTCAAAGGTGATTGAACATGGAGACAATATGTTTGTTGAAGAAGCAGAGTGGTATAAAGCACTGTGTTATTTAAAACTTGAAAGAAAAGACATTGCAAAAGAGCATCTTCTTGCCATAATAAACAGAAATGGATATTACGCAAATGATGCCAAAGCAATTTTAAAAAGAACCAGGTTTTTATTCTGAAGAATTTAATTCGTTAAACTTGTTTTACACATTCTAAGTTAGTTCTTTAATAAATTGAAAATACCATCGAAATAAAGCGTTAAGCTTGAAAACCACACATTTTTTACAGACGCTTTTTTCAAGGTTCATTCAAATTAAATTAGTTCGTTACTGAGAACCACACATTCTAATTAATTCTCTTTTTTCGGGCCTTTTTTAATCTGATAACCTGGTCGACGATTATACCAGCAAACGCCAGTACCACTAAACCAAAAAAATAGTAATCGTAACTTCTGAACAGAGGAATTGCGCTACCTATACTCACATATCCAAGCCAGTAATGGGGGTGAGCCATTCGGGGATTGGCGTTCTCGAGATAATTCAATTTTGCCAGACGAAGCGCCTCATCGGTTGATCTGCCTTTTTTCAGGTTTTGATAAAACGTACTCATTATTTTTGTCCCGGCATTATCTTCAACTTCCCAAAGCGTCATAACAATAGTTGGGCAACCGGCGTAAAGAAATCCTCTGGCAAGACTCATTACACCCTCGCCTTTTCTTAAATCTCCACTTCCTGTATTACAGGCACTCAAAACAGTTAAACGGGCGTTAATATCAAGGTTGTAAATATCAGCCGTATTTAGCCAACCGTCTTTTTGAGGTTGATTATCATTGTTTTGTGTAAAAGCAAAACGAGAAAAAGCTGGCAATGAATCATTTATAAAGGCATGCATTGCAAGGTGTAATATGTCATAATCATTGCTGTGTTTTCTGAAGTTTTCTTCTGTTGCATTTTCATTTCGGAAAAGGTCAACATTAATTTCACTGGCAATTAAATCTACTTCGCGCTGAACTCCGGGCAATTGCGTTAAAATTAAACGCTCATTCTCAAAAACAACCGTATCTGCATTATATTTTGGGGCAAAAGCGAGTAATCTGTTTTTAGCTTTTCTTTGAGGATTGTTAAACTTATATAATAAATTAGCCGAATAGGCATAATTTATTGAATTACTTTTTATCAGGTAGGGTAGTAGGTTGAATTTTATAACATCAGAAGTATCAGGCATTTCAGTTAAAAGCGCATCAAAGGGTAGATAATTTAATTTGCCATCGGGAATGATGGTAATTTTTTTATTTAGAATTTGGTTTGAAAAGGGTTCAATTAGTTTTGTATAAAGGTTATAAGCAGCTAAAACAAATTCTTTAGTATTGTCGCTTCGTGTAAACAAGTACCCCGGATTTGACATAAACCGGAAGGATTCTTCTATATTTTTTATAAAAGTGGCATCAATATTAATTTTTTGAAAACTGATTTTTTCTTTTGAAATGAAAAACGCATAGAGTTCCGGTACAGAGTCTGTTTCGTTTAAAACATATTCTATGGTTACTTCATTGCTTTTTAATTTTTGCTGTACTTGCTCAGCGGTAATAGTAGCATCAGCATATTTTAGTTCATAATAATCACTGTAATTGTTTTCCAAAAATTGAATCAGATCTTCGCGTTCTTTTTTTAACTGAAAAAGAGTTGAATCCGCAAGTGCAATTTCTTCATTATCTGTTATTTTCGCACTCATCAGATTATGTAATTTTTCATTTTGGGTGGTAATTTGAAAATTTAGTGTACGCTCAAGTTCGTTCAGGCTGTCTGGTACCAGGCTATTTTCCTGTGCCAGTTGTGCAGAAAGCCGGTCGAATACACTACTGGCTTTCATTCGTTCAGCATTTGTAAAAGCAAATTCCAAAACCTGTTGATTTGGCTCAATTTCCATAGCTTTGTAGGCTGTTTGAACAATTTTTGCAAATGTGGCTTCTTCCAGTTCATTTAACTGTATTTTACTTTCATCCGCGTATAATTCTTTTCTTGCCTGTTGAATTAAGTTTGCTGTAAATTCGTAATATTCAAGAGCCTGGTCAATGGATTCCTTTCTTTTTATATTCGTTGTGTTGGCATAAATATCAGAAATCTGGGTATAGGTATCAGCAATTAGTTTCAGCAATTCAAGACTTTGAGTTAAAGAAGCCGTATTTTCAATGGTTGCCGAAACGTTCATCATCCGTTCTGAACCAATTCCCAGCGCTTCTAAGCCTTTTTTATAGTAATTAACAGCCTCCAGGAGGTTTTGTGACTTTTGTTGCCTGAAATCGTTTATATTCTTCGTTTCAACAATTATGTTTTCATATAAAAAGCCCTGGGTTTTTAAGTAGAGTGCAAAATTAACCCCATCATTAATTTTATTATATTCAAAAATATTTTTAGCATTATATAAAGTTTTCTGAGCCTCCATAATAATATTGCTTTTTATTAGAAAATCAGCAAAATTGATATACTCAAAAGCTAAATTCAGGTCTGTTCCAGAGTAATAACTCTCAGCATATTCAATTGCTTTTTGATAGCTGTTAAAAGCTTGACTATATTCTTTCATTTCTTGAAAGGAAGCAGCTTTGAGGCTTAGAAAAAACAATTTTGTATCAGAATGCGCCTGAGAATAATACGTTTCTATAATTTCTAGTGCATTTTTATAATTTCGGAGTTTATAGTGTATTTCTGCTATATTGTAATAAAAGTCTGCTATATCTTGTTCATTTTCGTTTTTGTTCATTAGAATGTTAACTGCTCTTTCCAAATAATTGAGCGCTGTTTCAAAATTTAATTTATCTTTATACGTATTCCCAACATTATTGTATAGACGAGCTAATGCAAGTTCATTTTCATTAAAATTAAATGAATAGGCTTCCTCAGCATTTAAAAAGTACTCAATAGATTTATCCAGGTTACCTAAATTTTTATACGTTATTCCCAATGCATTTTGCACAATTCCAAATTCATAACTTTTTTTTGTATAAATCTTTTCCCGAATTACTGCCGAAACCAAAAAGGAATCAATGGAAGACTTGTAGTTGGAATTTCTAAAAAAAATAATTCCTGAATTATATGTGTTTACAGCCCGTATTGAATCATTGTAAAAGCTGTTGCTATATATTGAAAATGAGGAAAATGTGGCAATGATGCATATGATTGTAAAAACCTTGTTTTTTACCATTTTGTTTAATTTGTCAGGGGATAAAAGTAATTTTTTTTCATTTTTTTTCCAATTAGAGGGTTACCTTTTCTCCTTTTTCGGAATATATATATAGAATGTGTGTTTTTCAAGTTTAACGAATTAAATTTATTTACGATGAAAAGGTTTTTTAACAATACCGAAAAAAAGAATTTCCAGGCTTTTGAGGTTTTAACATCAAATGAAATGCTGAAGGTACGCGGTGGTGGTGATACAAGACCAGCAACCAGAAGTAAAGACATTTTTGAAGGCGAAGAACGTAAATAATTTCCCCATTTTTTATAATTCACTTTTTTATTCAGGCAGCTATTCTGCTCGAGGGCTATTGGTGAGCCCATTTGCCACTGAATAACAGATATTTTACATAGGTGCATTCCAATGCTCCATTGTAAAGTGTTATTTTTTTCCCGGGTTTTAAACCTACATTTTTAAGGTATTCTTTTGATGAGGTTAAAATCCATGCTGTATTACCTGTAAAATGGTGCTTAAGCCTTTCCCCAATCATACCATAAAGTAAATCCATGTTTTCTTCCACTAATCTTTCTCCATAAGGAGGATTTATTATAATTACAGCTTTATTGCTGTTAACCGCCAGGTCTTTCATATCACATGTTTGAAATTCAATGGCCGAAAATACTCTTGCCCGCCGTGCATTGGTCTGTGCCGTTAAAACACTTTCTCTTGAAATATCTGAAGCATAAATTTTTTTTGTAAATAGTTTTGTTTGGTAATTCGCTTTAATTTTTTCGAAAAGTTGCGGATTATAACCCTGCCAGTTTTCAAATGCATATTCTTTCCTAAATCTGCCAGGAGGAATATTTTGTGCAATCATAGCGGCTTCAATTGGCAAGGTA
>JAHYIT010000088.1 GCA_019429205.1 Mariniphaga sp.
CGCTAACCGGAAGTGCATACGCTGTGGAATCAGGCATTTTGCCTGCTTCTCCATCAGTAGCCAGATATAAAAAATCTTCCCTGCCGAAAAAGTCAGCCCACTCCTTAAACCTGTTGTTATGCTGCCCCGGTGTTCCTTCCCAGGCATCGCCAAACTGTACGTTGGTGCCATTGGGAAGGCATAATTTCATAGGCACTTCGCACATTTTTTCAATTCTTTCGAGATAGGAGTTTGGAAATGCATCTTCTATACCGTTCATTTTTGCCAGTTCGTACGTTCTGAAAAACCAGCCAATACAACCCAAATGGTAGCCCATGGCCAGTTCGCGCTGGTGCCCGTCGGGGTAAACCTGGATGTTGATTTCGTTATTTAACCTTCGGAAAGCTTCTTCGCGCCAGGTTACAGCATTTTTAAATTCCGGAAAAGTGATGGCAATAAATGCCATACCTTCTGCTTCCATCAAACCCCAGTTGCTACGGGTAGTATATTTTGTCATGAGGTATTCGGCGTGGTCGTGGCAACTGTTCAGAAACGCAACCAGCACTTCGGGAGTAAACGAGGGGGAATCGATAAACCGTTGAAACAAACCTGTCCAGCGGTAACCTCGAATTCCGGCTTCGATGGAGCGCCAGGCGTATTTATGATATTCATCGTTGGGATTTTTCCGCGTCCAGTCGATGAGTTGCTCACCCCATGCTTTGGCATATTTTTCATCTCCGGTGTGCCAATACACTTTCCCCATGGCATCCCAGAAACTCATCCGGTTGAGTTGCCATACCCATTCGTTATCAGGCACCGGGCGGGTTCCCCAGTCAATGTCGTCGCCACAAAAATAGGGCGGATAGGCAGGCTGCCCCACAAAAATATGTTTCAATGCATTGTTGGCGGTTTCAAAATCTTTTTCAGATGCAATTTTTCCCTTGGAGGAAGTTTTTAAGTTTCTGTCGATGGGGTGGTTAACCGCGTTT
The DNA here is from genome assembly GCA_019429205.1 of Mariniphaga sp. Classification (GTDB taxonomy): domain Bacteria; phylum Bacteroidota; class Bacteroidia; order Bacteroidales; family Prolixibacteraceae; genus Mariniphaga. The sequence goes on from JAHYIT010000088.1 coordinate 969, forward strand.
CTTTGCCTGTAATAATCCAGAAGTTCTTCGGCCGCCTTTTCGGGTTCATCTATAGATTGTCGTACTTTTTCAAGTCCATTCTCAGATAAGTCTAATCGTTTTATAAGCAATTCGGTTTCTTCAGATATTTGCCCGGTTCCGATTTTGAAAAGAAACAGTAATAGGAAAAGAGTCAGAAATATATTTTTTCTAAAATCGGTTGGGTTTACTATTTTGTTTTTGGTTTTCATCTGCAAGTTTTAACGGCTAAAGCCTTTTTTTACTTTGCGTTCTCTACAATCACCGGGCTGAAGCCACGGTGTAAAATGTTATTTTTCAATGCAGTAATATTCCTTCTCTTTTTTCACCCGTGCTTTTCCCGAAGGGATCCCTTTGGGAAGCCCGGTGTTTTGCAGCTCTCTCTTTTGACAGTTTTAGCGTTTAATTCTCTTAACGGCTAAAGCCTTTTCTCTCTGTTGCTGAATTCAGTTCACCGGGCTGAAGCCACGGTGTAAAATAATGTATCTTTTTTATAAGACCTGTTTCCCTGTTGCACTTTCTGCAATCACCGTGCTGAAGCCGCGGTGTAAAAAACAGGAAAACAAAGCCGCAACCCGTTTTTCAACGTATTACGGCTTTCGTTCTCTGCTAAACCTTTTTGGTTCTTATCATTTCATCGCCACCTTTTTAATTCCATCCCGGAGTTTGTTCTATTGCCGGGTTTTGTGAAATTGCACTCAGCGGAATTGGCCAGAAATAATGTTTACCTTCATCAAATACTGGATTTGCCCAGTCGGTTCCCTGGTAAACATCAACATAATCAATACCACCTACTTTGGTAGTTTTAACAACTGCTGCACCTTCCGGGTCGATTTCAGCTTTCATGCCTGCATCGAAACGAATCCCCAAATCAGGAGTTTCCAGTTTTTTGCCCTGTTTCCAGCGCCTCAGGTCATCGTAACGAAAACCTTCCATAAACAGTTCAATGCGGCGTTCGCGGCGTATTTCAACGATCAATGAAGAAACACCGTCATTCGCGTAACGCGGATCCATTGGCGGATTCAGATCCAGGTGCGGCATCCCCACCCGGTCGCGCAACCTGTTAATTGAAATATCCAAATCGGCCTGGGTGATGGTGCCCAGTTCGGCCATGGCTTCGGCATAATTCAGAAGCGCTTCGCCAAACCGCATAATAATTGCAGGCGTATCTGAAACATTGTAACTGGCATGAGCTGTAACGGGTTCATAAACCTTGGAAATGGAGTAACCGGTTTCAGAAGTCATACCTCCCATACCTGACAAACGCGGGTATGTACGGGTCTGATCATTCCGGTTCCACTGCCATCTCTCTACATCATCAGGATGCAGAATGGTCTGGCGTAGTCTGGGATCGCGGTTTTCAAAAACATCGCGAATCGAGGCATCTCCCTGGTATTGATCAGAGAGTGTAATAGGCAATCCATCAGTGCAAAGTGCATCTTCCACATAACTTTTGGTTGCCCCGCCGTTATAACCGCGGTGGTAATTTTGAACGTGGTTGGTGAATACTCCCAGTTGGTATCGTCTCCAGTACATTACTTCGGGCACGCCGGTTAAATCGGACATAATTTTATGCATGGCCTGGTAATCGTTTTCCGGGTCACCGGTCGAATACAAGTCATAAGGCCCGTCATCCATCAGTTCTTTGGCAGCCGAAGCAGCTTCCTGAAGCCACATGTTGGCATCGGAACCAACTCCATGGTATTTTCTCCAGGTTCCTTCGAATAAACAAACCCTCGATTTAATTAACAAAGCGGCCCAGCGGTTTAAACGCCCCGGAGCGCCACCGTCGCCCCAGTCGTTGGGCAACCACTGGGTGGCAAAATTCAAGTCTTCCAAAACTTTGGCCATTACGGTTTCACGGGTATCCAGTGGTGCATACAACTCTTCCGAGTCGATGTTCAGTTCCCTTTCAACCCAGGGTGCACGACCATATTTCGAAATTTTTTCGGCATAAAACCAGCCACGGAAAAGACGGGCTTCTCCAACATATTTATTCGCTGTTGCTTCAGCTACTCCATTTTCCAACGCTTTGGAATAATTGTCCATAAACACATTGATGGTGCGGACAAAAGACCATCCGCCATTCCTCCATCCAAACATTTGGGGTCCTGTTGGAATGCTATGTTTTCCTGAACGAACCTGCTGATAACGTTGGTGCCGCGAATGTCTCGGTGCTATGTTATCAGAAAATTCATCCATATACCAAATACTTTGATTGTTGCTGTCGAAACCGTCGTCGTGCCCCATTAGAATGGGCACATCATTATCGTTCCGGGCCAGATCGTAAATCCGGTTGTTGTAAACCATCAGGTCGTTTTCCGTATTCCAGAAGGTTTCGTTACTGATTCTGTCCAGCGGATACCTTTCCAGGAAATCGTTGTTTAACTCACAACTGTAAATCAGTGTGACCAACACTATCAGACTAAGCTTTATGATATGTTTTTTCATTTCTTATTCTTTTTAACGTTATTAGAATGTAACCTTAACACCAAGTGAATACACTTTATCGAAGTAATATTCCTGAGTAACCGTTGCCGTTTGTTCCGGATCGAGCGGTTTATGCATGTCCGTAATCGTGAACAGGTTCATCCCCGACAAATATACCTGTGCCCTGCTCATGCCTATTTTTTGGGCTACAGAACCAGGCAACCAGTAACTTAAGGTAATGTTTTTCAGGCGCATGTAAGCTGCATTCTGTACAAAGCGCGATTGCGGAATAATGTTCTTTTTATCGTCGGTCCCCTGGTGTGGAGCAGCAAAATAGGCATCCCGGTTATCAGGACTCCAGCTTTCCTCCAGGTACCATTTTTCGATATGCCCGGCATTGAACGGGTAAAAGGCGTTCCAGTTTCCGTTTGGCGGGAGGTAATCGCGTTTCATCCTTCCCTGGAAAAACAGGTTTAATGCCAAATCCTTATATTGAATATTCGGATTCAAACCAAATGTATAGCGTTCAGTGGAATTACCGATAATTTTCCTGTCGCCCGGATCATCAATGGTGCTGCTACCGGCATCGATTTGTCCGTCGTTGTTCAAATCGGCGTATTTCATATCGCCTGCTTTCCAGTTGGCACCGAGGCGCGACTGGTCGGCATGTTGGGCTACTTCTTCATCGGTCTGGAAAATACCTTCGGTTTCATATCCCCAGATTTCACCTATTTTTTGTCCAACCCGGTATTCTGATAATGCGCCGGTTGGATTATCGTATTTGGTGATTTCCGACTGGTTGTCGGCAAGGGCAATGGTTACACTGTAAGCCCAGTCCTGACCGATACGATCGCGCCAGGTGGCAGCCACTTCCCAACCCAGAGTTTTCAAATCAGCAGCGTTTGATGCAGGTGCAGAAGTTCCGAGTAATGAAGGAAATTCCACATCCATCAACATGTCTTTTGTATCACGCTGGAACATGTCAAATGAAACATCAAACCTTTGATTCAGGATGGTAAGATCAATCCCAATGTTTTTGGTTTCCACTGTTTCCCATGTTAATGTGGGGCTTACCAACCCTGCCGGAGAAACATAGGAGATACGGCCTGCCGAAGACATCATGTAAGGCGATGTACCTGTACCCATGGTTGAAATATAAGGATAAAGGTTGTTTAGTAATTGGTTACCCAATGTCCCATAGGAAGCCCGAATCTTCAAATTATCGAGCCAACTGCTTGTTGCATCCATAAACGGTTCGTTGGAAAGCCTCCATGCCGCTGAAAAAGAAGGGAAAAATCCAAAACGGTCATCCTGCGGAAAACGGGATGTTCCGTCGTAACGGCCATTGACTTCCAAAAGATACCGCTCTTTATAACTGTAATTCAATCTATAAAATATACCACGAAGAGACTGGTGGGACCTGCTTCCAAAAGTTTGCTGGGTACCCGTGGTTGCGCTTATATCGGTAATTAGCGGGGTAATCAGGTTAGCAGCCCTTGCACCTACATAAGTATTCCGGCCCCATTCCTGGTTGAACCCCACCATGGCTTTAATGTAATGATCTGTCAGTTCTTCGAATGTATATTCGGCATAAGCATTCATTACATAATACTGGTTGTAATTCGACCAGTTCCGAATCCAGTCGTCACCGCTGAAGCCATTTCCCATTTCCAGGTTGGCGAGGTCGGTATTTTGAATTCCCTCAATTTTACTGGCCACATCCTGTCGTTCGCGGTGGTAGGTACTGTAGGAGAAATCTCCCCGAACGAGCAATCCTTTTACCGGAGTAAGAGTTAAACCCTGTTTCATCAGCATCCTGTGTTCGGTTTCCACATCGCGGCCACCGTCTTCCCAGTAAGGTAAAGCATTCAGACTCAGAAAATATCTGCCTATGTAAGGTTCATAGTTTGCCCTGTCGCCGGGCTCAAGGTAAGAAGGCAGATCGGGGAAGGTAACCATGTGGTTGGGTGCCACCCTTGCCACGGTATTAATATTCACATCCCAGTTGTAAAAGTGCGGCTGGTCGTTGTGCTCTGCACTCCAGTTTATCTGGCTGTCCAGGTTTAACCAGTCGGTAATTTCAACATCACCTTTCATTAACACATTGTACCTTTTGTACATGTAATTTTTATCGCGTGGCAGTTCTGCCCAGCCTTCCTTATCTATAAAACCGAAGGAAGTATAGTAGGAAGCTTTATCCGTTGCACCCGAAATATTCAAATCATATTTCTGCTGATGCGACCAGTCGGCAATGGTCCTTCCTTTATAATCGGTAAAACCATAACGACGAAGACCTCCCTGGTAAACACCCCATTCGTTTTCAAATGTAGGATTTTGATTCCAGCGCTGGAACCCTTCGAGGTAATCTTCATCGTAACGTGGGGTTCCGTTTGTCCTGTTGGTAGCCTGGTTCCAGGCCAATGCAGCTTTGTACGGATCGTTTTCCGGATCGATTAAAGAAATGGGGACGGTAGCTGACTGTTCGGTTGCCAGCGTAACGGTCATTTTGCCCGGTTTACCACTTTTGGTTTCCACTAAAATAACCCCGAATGCAGCCCTGGCTCCGTAAACTGCTCCGGCAGCAGCATCTTTCAATACGGTAATACTCTCAATGTCATTGGGGTTGAGTTTGTCCATGTTACCGGGAACGCCGTCAATTAAAATGAGGGGATCACCACCGTTAATGGATTCAAAACCCCTGACGTTAAAATCGGCTGTACGCGTTGGATCGCCATTCCTGATGGTAATGTTCAGGTTGGGAATTACTCCCTGCAACCCCTGCCCGGCAGAAATAATGGGCCGGTTTTCCAGCCTTTCGGCTGTTGCCATACCCACAGAACCGGTGAGGTTGGCTTTTTTCTGGGTACCGTAACCTACAGCAATCACCTCTTCCAAACCAATGGTTGAAGTCTTCATGGTTACATTGAAGGTTGTCTGACTTCCAACCAGAATCTCCTGGGGTTCCATTCCCACAAAGGAAAATACCAGCGTGGAATTGTCGTTTACCCCGGAGAGTGAAAAATCTCCGTCGATTCCGGTGACCGTCCCGGTAGTTGTACCCTTAATTACAATAGATACACCCGGCAGAGGCAGGCCTCCTTCATCTACAACTACCCCCGTTACGGTTTTCTGGGCATAAGCCCCAAAACTTAACGCAACGAAAAGGAAGCATAGCATTAAAAAGCGCGTAGCTTTTTTCAATCCATTTTTCTTTTTCATGAAAAAATAGTTTTAGGTTAAAAAATTAAAAATAATTAATACAAAAAGATATTTTAAATAGGGAATCTTTTTTGGGGAAAGGTTACAGTTTCGTTCAAACTTTTTCATGGGCAGGTTTAAAATTAATAAATTAGTTTATTCAAAATCTCCATATTCCAAAACATATAAGGAGCGGTATAGTTTACTTCTCAAAAGTATTAATTAATGGCACAAACAAGTTCTCTCTTTCATCAATTACGTACAATCGATTGCACAAAATTAGAACAAAATACCAATAAAATCCAAATCAAAACTCATTTTTTTCGAAAATATTTTTATTTGCACAATTATTTGACTGACAAAACCAACAAACGAATTTATTTTTTGGAGTAAAAATTGAGTTCAAACAGAGATTAAATCATTTGACAATCAGGAAGTTATTTTTCGTACTCTTTCACCTCCACTTCACCCTGGGCCACAAGCAGCGCATTCATAGCCAGTGCCTGCAGTTCGTCCTCGCCGGGATAAGTAAAAACGGAAGCAAGAAAACCAGCCTTTTGCTTTATTAATTTTTCCGCATTCGGACTAAAAGCCAGGCCACCCGTAAGTAAGATGGCGTCAATTTTTCCTTCCAGAACAACAGCCATTTCGCCAATCATTTTTGAAACCTGGTAAAAAAGCGCCTCCTGAATCCGTAGAGCATTTTCATCTCCTGATGCGGCACGTTTCTCAACTTCTTTGGCATTGTTGGTACCCAGGTATGCTACATAACCTCCTTCACCAACTACCATTCGGCGAACCTGGTCTTCGGAATATTTTCTGCTGTAACACAGTCCGATTAACTGGCCAACCGGCAGCGTTCCCGAGCGTTCGGGACTAAACGATCCTTCGCCGTCAAAAGCATTATTTACATCCACTACCCTGCCATTTTTATGTGCTCCCACCGAAATACCGCCTCCCAGATGGACTACAATTAAATTCAGTTCTTCGTACTTTTTACCCACCTTTTTTGCGTGCAGTCTTGCCGTCGCTTTTTGGTTCAGGGCATGAAAAATGGAACGCCTTTCAAAACTTGGATGTCCTGCAATCCGGGCTACATCTTCCAGTTCGTCGGTTACCACCGGATCGGCAATGTAAGCTCTGGCATTGGGAATTTGTTGGGCAATATAATCGGCCAACAGGGGCCCCAGATTGCTGGCATGTTGCCCCAAAACGCCTTCGCGGGCATGTATCAGCATTTGGTTGTTTATGCGGTAAACGCCCGATTCAAGCGGGTAAGTCAACCCACCCCTTCCGATTATAATTTTTATGGAATCCACATCAATTCCTTCCTCAACCAGTGCATCAATAATAAATCCTTTCCGAAAATCAAACTGATCGACTACATTTTTATAGCGCATCAGTTCGTCCATGGAATGGCGGATAGTTTTATTCAATACACATTTTTCATTGAAATACACCGCAAACTTGGTGGAAGTAGAACCCGGGTTTATGGCGAGAATTCGGTGCATAATTCTTCTTTTAATCAGCTCATAAGAGAAGCCAGTGCAATGGAATTCAGTTTGGTTTTTTCGCTGTCGCCGCGCGATGAAACAATAGCAGGCACTTTTGCGCCGGCAATAATTCCGGCCATTTGGGCGTTGCACAATTTCGAATTGGTTTTATAAAATACATTTGCGGCATCAATATTCGGAAATAACAAACAGTCGGCATCTCCGGCCACCGGCGAAGTAAAACCTTTTATTGCCGCCGACTCGCGGTTAATGGCTACATCGAGCGCCATTGGTCCGTCAATAAATGCGCCTTCAATTTGCCCGTGCTCCGACATTTTTGCGATGGTAGCACCGTCCATACACGACTGGATTGAAATTATAATCTGCTCGGTTGGTGCAATCACTGCAATTTTTGGCGTTTTAATGCCCAACGACTGAGCGGTTTTTATAAGGTATTCCGTCATCAAAATTTTTTGCTTCAGATCGGGGTACGGAATCACTCCGGCATCGGAAAACACCAGCATTTTGTGGTAATTCGGATTTTCCATTAATGCCACGTGGCTTAAAACTCCTTTGGCTGGCACCAGCCCAAATTCTTTTTTCAGCAGCACTTTCATGAATTTATCAGTTGAAACAAAACCTTTCATAATCAGGTCAGCTTTTCCATCATGAATCAATTCAACGGCCTTTTCGGTTGCTTCGCGTTCGGAGTTTGTATGAATAATCTCATAATTTCCAATGTCTATTTTTAACTCGTTGCAGGTTTCTTCAATTTTACCCCTGTCGCCGGTTAAAATGGCTGAAACCAGTCCCAATTCAACTGCTTCGTTGAGCGCTTCCAGCGTATTTGAATCCACTCCGTTTACAGTAACCAGTCTTTTTTCAGGCTGTTTTTTTACTACTTCGAGTAACTCGTTAAAATTTCGAATTTCCATAGTTTAATTTTCCAACGAAATTAAGACAATCATTTATACTATTGGGTAACATTTCTCAGGAAAATACATGTTTTTAAACCTTCGATTTTGCCCACTCTGCCACTTCGCGGGCAATCATCAGTTCTTCATTTGCCGGAACAACAACCACTTTTACAGCAGAATCCGAGGTACTAATAACTGCCTCTTTACCTTTACATTTCCGGTTCAGCATTTCTGAAATCCGTATGCCCAGAAATTCCAAATCGCTGCAAATCTCTTTTCGTGCAAACGGACTGTTCTCTCCTATTCCTCCGGTAAAAACCAATCCATCAATTCCTCCCAAAGCAGCAGCATAAGCACCAATATATTTCTTTACACGGTAATGATAAACTTCCAGGGCCGATTGAGCATTTTGGTTTCCATTTAAGGCAGCCTCTTCTACTGCGCGGTAATCAGACGAAACACCGGACAGGCCAAGCAATCCGCCTTCGTTATTTAACATGTGCTGAATTTTGGCTAATGACAAATTAAAATTTTCCTGAAGATATGCCAATAACCCGGCATCAATATCCCCACTGCGGGTTCCCATCAATAAACCTTCAACCGGAGTCATTCCCATAGAAGTATCGACTGATTTTCCGTTTTTTATGGCTGCCACCGATGCACCATTCCCCAAATGGCAGGAAACAATTTTGCTCTTTTCAGACCTTAATCCGGTTATCCGGCAGGTTCTGAACGATGTATATTTGTGTGAAGTTCCATGAAATCCAAGCCTGCGGATATGATGTTTTTTGTACCAGTAAAGCGGAATACCATATAGATAAGCCCGGGGAGGAAGGGTTTGGTGAAAGGCCGTATCGAAAACTCCGGCCTGCAAAACTCCGGGTAAAAGTTGCGCCATTGTTTTAATTCCTTCCAGGTTTGCCGGGTAGTGAAGGGGCGCAAGCATTTTACGCGATTCCATATATGAAATTAACTCATCAGTTATTTCAACTGCCCCCTGAGATTCGGCAGCATCACCTCCGTGAATTAACCGGTGGCCTGCAATATTTAATTCATCCAAAGATGCAAGGCATTCGTTCTCCGTCCGGGTCAATTCGTCCAGTATCTTTTTAAAATTTTCAGAAAAAGAAAAACCTTCCCAATGGTTTTGTGCATTTCTGGCCTGGGTATGAAATGAAAAATCTGTATTTCCATCTTTATTCCTTTCGGCTTTCCCATAAATCAAAAGAAGTTCATCAGGCATTTTATATAACTGAAATTTTACCGATGAACTTCCGCAATTAACCACCAACACATTCATAAATCTGTTTTGTTTTTAGTTGTAAGAAGTTTTGAAAAAACTTTTGAAGTTAAAAAAATCAGTCAAAAATACCATACTGTATTTCAGGTTTCTGATATTTATACAAAGTGTTAAAGAATATATAATAATCTTTTCTCCAAACTGATTTTTTTTCTATTTTAACAGCGCTTTAAATCATGGATTTTAAAACAAAATAAAAACGTGCCAAACGGTTACTTACAATATTATTTTTTTTTTCCCCTTTATAACTTTGAGTATTCAAGCGAAGACGATATAAATGCAAACCATCATGACCGTTTTTCCACCGGAACAAAACGTTCATCGGGAGTGTTTAAGGTATAAATGCTTCGCCTGATTAGAGAGAAGTATTCACAATTAATCATTCATAATTATTTAAATTCTAAGCTATGGTAAAAAAAATAACCAGTCTTGCCGAGTATTTTCAAAAGTACAGAGAAAGTGTTGCCGATCCTGAAGGTTTTTGGGAAAACATTGCCGAAAATTATTATTGGCAAAAAAAGTGGGACCGGGTCCTCGATTGGAAGTTTGAAGGCGAAGGTGCGCCCGATGTAAAATGGTTTGTTAACGGGAAGCTGAACATTACCGAAAATATTTTCGAACGGAACATGTTCATGCGTAAAGATCAGGTTGCCATCATCTGGGAGCCCAACGACCCGAAAGAACCTACTGTAAAATTAACCTACGGTGAACTTTTTGAAAAAGTGAAACAATTTGCCAATGCACTAAAAAAGATTGGTGTGGAAAAAGGAGATCGTGTTGCCATTTACCTTCCCATGGTTCCTGAACTGGCAATTGCCATGCTGGCCTGTGCACGTATTGGGGCCATTCATTCCATTGTATTTGCAGGCTTTTCAGCAACTGCTCTGGCCGACAGGATTCACGATGCCAAATCGAAAGTACTGATAACATCTGATGGAGGATTCAGAGGTACCAAATCCATACATTTAAAAAACATTGCCGATGAAGCACTGGAAAGCTGCCCGACAGTGGAAAAATCAATTGTTTTACACAGAACCGGCGAAGAACATGTGCATTGGGTGGAAGGCCGTGATATTTGGTGGCACGATTTAATTAAAGGTGTTGATACCGAAAATAAGGCTGAAGTAATGGATGCCGAGGACATCCTTTTTATCCTTTACACCTCAGGCTCAACAGGAAAACCCAAAGGTGTGGTGCATACAACCGCCGGTTATATGATTTATGCCGAATACACCTTTAAAAATGTTTTCCAGTACAGCGACGGTGATATCTACTGGTGTACAGCCGACATTGGCTGGGTAACCGGACATTCTTACATCGTTTACGGGCCACTGCTCGCCGGAGCCACATCCATTATGTTCGAAGGAGTTCCCACATGGCCCGATGCAGGCAGGTTTTGGGATGTTGTTGACAAATACAAGGTAAACCAGTTTTATACGGCGCCAACCGCCATCCGCGCGTTGGTTGCTCAGGGCGATGAGTGGGTTGTTGATCATGATTTGAGTTCACTTAAAGTGCTTGGAACGGTTGGCGAACCCATTAACGAAGAAGCCTGGCGCTGGTACCACGATATGATTGGGAAAGGCCGGTGTCCGATTGTTGACACCTGGTGGCAAACTGAAACCGGTGGAATTATGATTTCGCCTCTGGCCGGAATAACCCCAACGAAACCTTCGCTGGCTACTTTACCTCTTCCCGGCATTCAACCCATATTGGTCGATCCTGAAGGAAATGAACTGAAGGGAAATAGTGTGGAAGGAATTCTTTGCATAAAATTCCCCTGGCCGGGCATGTTACGCACAACTTATGGCGACCATCACCGTTGCTTTATGACCTATTTCTCTGCATACAAAGGCCTCTACCTTACAGGCGACGGTGCCAAACGCGACGAAGAAGGCTATTACCGCATCATTGGCCGTATTGACGATGTAATAAACGTTTCAGGGCACCGAATTGGAACGGCAGAAGTGGAGGATGCCATTAACCAGCACCCGAAAGTGGTTGAATCGGCAGTGGTAGGTTACCCGCACGAAATAAAAGGCTCGGGAATTTATGCCTACGTAATCTGTGAAGACCTTTCAGACAAAGAGATGGCCAATATTGAAAATGAAATAAGGGCAACGGTTACCAAGTTTATCGGGCCAATTGCCAAACCAGATAAAATTCAGGTTGTGAGCGGTTTGCCAAAAACCCGTTCAGGAAAAATTATGCGCCGTATTTTACGAAAAATTGGGGAAGGCGATGCCACCAACCTTGGCGATACTTCCACCCTGCTCGACCCTGGTGTTGTTGAAGAAATCATCAATGGAGCCAAAGTAGAAGTAAAAAGATAAACCATTATTTAAAAAGACATCTTCGAAACGAGGATGTCTTTTTTACTTTTATATCATTCAAAAAACCAAAAAATGAAAAACCAAAAATCGTTTAACCGAGGTTTTGTTGTGCTTGGCGCAATTCTCATACAACTTGCTTTGGGCGCCATCTATGCCTGGTCGGTTTACACTAAATTACTGGTAGAGGCTGACTGGTCGAGAGCACAAACCCAAATGGTATTTTCTGCAGGCCTTGCTCTTTTTGCCATTGTAATGGTAATGGCCGGACGAATGATGCCTAAAGTAGGCCCCCGAAAACTTGCATTCTCAGGAGGAATAGTTTTAGGACTGGGATATATTCTGGCCGGACTTTTTGGCGCTGAAAATTTCATCACAACCTTTTTATTTGTAGGAATTTTAGGAGGAAGTGGTATTGGTCTGGGTTATGTAGTCCCAATTGCTGTTGGCATGCGCTGGTTTCCTGACAAAAAAGGAATGATTACCGGACTCGCAGTTGCCGGTTTTGGTTTTGGAGCCACACTTTGGATGGCACTGGCCGATAAGCTTGGACCGCTTGGTGGAGGGGAATTACTTGCCAATATTGGACTTTCCAATACGTTTATTGTTTACGGAATTGCTTACCTGATAATTGTTTCCATTGGCAGCATTTGGATGGTTTTTCCACCTGAGGGGTGGGTGCCGGAAGGATATATACTGCCGAAGGCAACGAAAAATAACTCAGCCGGCACCATCAATTTTACCAGTGGTGAAATGCTTCGAACCCCTCAATTTTACCTCATTCTGGTTACTTTTACTTTTGGGGCAGCTGCCGGATTAATGAGTATTGGTTTAATGCGTCTCTGGCCCCAGGAAGCCCTTACCAAAGCAGGTGTTTCACCTGAAGCTGCCGGAGCTGCAGCTACCCTGGCCATGGCTGTGTTTTTCGCACTGTTTAACGGCCTGGGAAGAATTCTCTGGGGAATGATTAGCGATAAAATAGGAAGAAAAAATTCAATCATCATAATGATGGCATCCCAGGGGTTGTTTGTAATCCTTTTTCAATGGATGGCCGGAAATGAATACACTTTGTACTTGTTTGCCATTTTAATCGGATTTAATTTCGGGGGCAATTTTGCCCTTTTCCCCACCATTACAGCAGACACTTTCGGCACCAAATACGTAGGACAAAACTATGGCTGGGTGTTTTTAGCTTATGCTGTTGGCGGAATTTTCGGGCCTGTAATGGGTGGACTACTGGGAGATATGAACAATTTTCCTCTGGCATTTACCATTTGCGGAATACTTTGCTTTGTGGCTGTACTTTCCATTGGTTTGGTAAAACCGGCCAGTAAACCTTTAGCAAAAATCACTTCCGCAACTGAATACGAAAATGTTGATGGAGTAAAACCTTCAGTCAGGTAAACAGAAAAACAATTTTTTTTGTTCCATCGGTATTTTATAAACGGAGTAATCCAAAAAGTCAATATTGAAAGCCCGGATAAAAAAATATTATCCGGGCTTGGGTTTTCCAAAAAAACTTAAAATCCGAATCATTTTTCAAAATTGATGTTGTGAAACAGGTTAAAACAGGATTGTTTTTAAACATACAATCACAAAATTTGTCAGTGATTTCAAGTATAACATTTTGAAAATGAAAAAATTTCAAAGCAGCTTTTCAAATGGAACATAACGTTTGTGAAATTTTCCAACATGATTTTTTTTCATGATTTTTACAGGCGAATTTTGCGACCTTTAAGAATTCAAAAAAACGTTCAACTTTTAAATAAACATACCAATGGCCATCAGGAAATTAGACAGCATTTTTAAACCAAAGCGAATTGCTTTAATTGGAGTTTCAAACAATCCGGACAGTGTAGGTGGAATTACCCTGCGAAATTTGGTTGGAGGAGGCTACAACGGAGTGGTTTACCCGGTAAATCCTAAACGTGAAGCGGTATTTGGAATTCCGTGTTACCCCGATGTAAAAAGTTTGCCCAAGGTTCCAGACCTTGCCGTTATAATGACTGCAGCCAAACATGTACCGCAACTTGTCCGGGAGTGTGGTGAGGCTGGAATCCATGGAATTATCATCATGTCGGCAGGTTTCAAGGAAGCCGGAAAAGAAGGAAAGGTACTGGAAGATCAGGTTAAAGCTGAAAAAGCGAAATTTCCCGACATGCGGATCATTGGCCCCAACTGCCTGGGAATACTTGTTCCGGGACTGAGCATGAATGTGAGCTTTGCCAACGGAATGCCCGAAAAAGGGCATGTAGCATTTATTTCACAGTCGGGCGCATTGTGTACTTCGGTACTCGACTGGGCATACGAATCGCATATCGGATTCTCCTACTTTGTTTCCATCGGAAACTCCATGGATGTAAACTTTGGAGATTTAATCGATTATTTTGGCCAGGATCCCAGTACGAAATCCATTGTGCTCTATGTTGAATCACTTTCGCATGCCCGTAATTTTATGTCGGCTGCCCGTGCTTTTTCCCGCGAGAAACCGATCATTGTTTACAAGTCAGGACGATTCCCTGAATCGGCAGCAGCAGCAGCTTCGCACACCGGAGCGCTGGCATCTGAAGATTCCATTTACGATGCGGTATTCCGCAGGGCTGGATTGGCAAGGGTTTACGACTTCGGAAATATTTTCGATTTTACAGATCTTGTGGGACGTAAACGCATTCCCAAAGGAAACAGACTGGCAATTGTTACCAATGCCGGAGGACCGGGTGTTATGGCCACCGACTCGCTCATTTCGTGGGGAGGGAAACTGGTAAATCTTTCCGATGAAACCATGCAAAAACTGAACGACTACCTGCCACCTTTCTGGTCGAGGGGAAATCCGGTTGATGTATTGGGAGATGCAACTCCCGAGCGTTTTGCAAAAGCAACTGAAATAGTGCTGGAAGATAAAAATGTAGATGCGGTTCTTGTACTCCTGACTCCGCAGGCAATGACCGCACCTACCGAAACGGCTGAGGCGATTGCAGAAATGGCTGGAAATACCTCAAAAACAATTATGGCCGGCTGGCTGGGTGGAGCAAGTATGCGCGATGGAATTCAGGTTTTTAACCGGGCCGGAATTTCAAACTACCCAACACCCGAACAGGCTATCCGGGCCTTTATGACCCTCTCCCATTACTCCAAAAACCTGAAAATGTTATTTGAGACACCTAAAGAGGTTCCCGTTTCGTTTCAATACGACCGAAATGAGCTAAGGCACAAATACCTGAAGGAAGTTTTTCCAAAAGCAAAAATTCTGAATGAGGATGATTCGAAAATGCTGGTGAACGATTATGGAATAGACACTACGCATCCCGCACCTGCCGCAACCGAAGATGAAGCTGTTGCCATAGCACAAAAAAAAGGATACCCGGTTGTGATGAAAATCTATTCACCGGATATTACCCACAAATCGGATGTTGGCGGTGTAGCACTCAATTTAAAGGATGACGAAATGGTGCGGGCAGCATTTAGAAATATGACAAAAACAGCGGCAGAAAAACGTCCTGATGCCAAAATAGAAGGGGTTACCATTCAAATAATGGTTGATACCAAGGATGCAGTTGAATTAATTGTCGGAACTAAAAAAGATCCGGATTTTGGAACCGTTATGCTGGTTGGAATGGGCGGAACGAGCGCCGAACTGTTCAAAGATAAACGACTGGAGTTTCCACCTCTGAATGAAAGTCTGGCACAGCAAATGCTCGAATCGCTTCAGATTTATCCGTTGTTGGAAGGATATCGGGGAGCGCCCCGGAAAAACATTGAAAAACTGGTGGAAGTGCTCATCCGAATGTCATATCTTGCAGCAGACTATCCCGAAATCAAAGAATTGGATATCAATCCGCTAATTGTTACACCCAAAGATGTAATTGCACTGGATGCCCGGATTGTGGTTGACGAGGAAGTGATGAAACATCCGGTTAAGGAATATTCACACCTGATATTACGCCCATATCCTGAAAGGCTGGTTAGTACTGCTGAACTTAAAGATGGTTCACCGGTTTTGCTTCGTCCGATTAAACCTGAAGATGAACCGATGTGGCTTGAATTGCTGGCAAGTTGTTCAAAAGAATCAATATACCACCGGTTCCGGTACGACTTTTACTTCGATTCTCATGAAGTGGCTACTCAATTCTGTTTTATCGATTACGACCGCGAAATTGCAATTGTAGCAGAAGTAGAAGAGGAAGGACAGAAAAAACTCATTGGCGTTGGTCGTTTAATTGCCGATCCCGATGTGGAAATGATGGAATACGCCATCCTGATTACTGACAAATGGCAGAAAAAAGAACTGGGTCTCATTCTGACCAGATACTGTATGGAAATTGCCAAAATAAGAGATATTAAACTTTTAATGGCTGAAACAACCCGCGACAATAAACCTATGATTTCCGTTTTCAGAAAACTGAATTTCAAAATCAGGTTTAATGAAGATGGTACCGTAACAGTTCGTAAAGACCTGACAGAAGAATAACTT
Source organism: Mariniphaga sp. (assembly GCA_019429205.1). Classification (GTDB taxonomy): domain Bacteria; phylum Bacteroidota; class Bacteroidia; order Bacteroidales; family Prolixibacteraceae; genus Mariniphaga. The sequence goes on from JAHYIT010000088.1 coordinate 17,126, forward strand.
TTATTATACTAAAACGTTTATACTCCCGGCAACCAACTATATGTTGCCGGGAGTTTTATAAACATGTTACATGGATATCGGGAAAATCAACGAAGCAGTTAAACTAATTCGGAAATCGAAATATATGGTGGCCTTTACGGGCGCCGGGGTTTCAGTAGAAAGCGGAATTCCCCCTTTCAGGGGCGCAGGCGGACTATGGAACAATACTCATCCCATTTTTCTCGAAATTGATTTTTTCAAAAAAAAGCCGCTGCAGTCGTGGAAAAAGATAAAGGAAATTTTTTACGACAAACTCGGTGATGCGGAACCCAATATTGCACACGAGGTTTTAGCCAAAATGGAAAAACGCAGCTTTCTGGAATCCGTTATCACACAAAATATTGACCACCTGCATCAAAAAGCCGGCAACAAATATGTTTACGAATTGCACGGAACCTACAAACAATTGGTTTGCACCGAATGTGGTTCGGAATACGACATGAGTTTTGCCGACCTGAACTTTCTTCCGCCAACCTGTTTTGTTTGCAAGGGTATTTTAAAACCCGATATGGTTTTTTTTAACGAAGTTATTCCATGGTTTGCGAAAAAACGTTCACTTGAGGAAGCACAAAAAGCCGACCTTCTTCTAATTATTGGTACCAATGCCGAAGTTCTGCCGGCAGCAGAAATTCCTAAGAGAGCAAAAAGAACCGGGGCAAAAATCATCGAAATCAATATTAAACCCTCACTGTTTACTCACACCCTTACTGACATTTTTATTGAAGCCCGTGCTACCGAAGCGATGAAAGAAATAGGTAAGGAGTTGTATTTGTAACCAGTCTTTTCGGAAACCTTTCTCCAAAAAAACTACTTTTGCAAGAAAATTGAACAAATGCGAATAGACATAATAACCGTTTTGCCCGAAATGCTGGAAAGCCCCCTGAATTATTCTATTGTAAAACGTGCTCAGGAAAAAAGGCTCGCAGAAATCCATGTGCACAACATGCGCGATTTTTCTGACGACAAACACCGGCGGGTTGACGATTACTCGTTCAGCAAAGGCGCCGGAATGGTTATGGCTATTCAGCCCATTGAAAAAGCCATTGAAACACTGAAAAAAGAACGCGATTACGACGAAATTATATTTACTACTCCTGACGGCAAACTTTTTGACCAAAAAGAAGCCAATACGCTTTCACTGAAAAAAAACATCATCATTTTGTGTGGCCATTACAAAGGGGTTGACCAGCGGGTGCGCGACCTTTTAATCACCAGGGAAATTTCCATTGGCGACTATGTGCTTACCGGCGGCGAACTGGCTGCGGCTGTAATTACCGACAGTGTAGTTCGGCTGCTCCCCGGCGTACTCTCCGACGAAACCTCTGCCCTTACCGACTCGTTTCAGGATCACCTGTTGAGCCCGCCGGTTTATACCCGTCCGGCAGAATACAAAGGATTAAAAGTGCCTGAAATCCTGCTCAGCGGCAACGACAAGTTGATTGACGACTGGAAACACCAGAAATCCATTGAACGGACCAAAAAATTAAGGCCCGACTTGTATAAGAAATTTTTGGGTAAAAGTTAGCCTTCTCTAAGCGACTTCGTAAACAATGCCGTTTGGCTGAATGGTTTTCTGTGAAGCATTCAAAATTTCTATTCCAATAATATTTCCACGGTCATCATAATCCAAAATAATTCCCGGCTTATCCTCATCACTTTCAAACACTTGCGCATCAGAAAACTGAATATAAATGGCATCTGACTCCTTGTTGTATTTAACTAC
>JAHYIT010000276.1 GCA_019429205.1 Mariniphaga sp.
ATACAGCTTTGCAGATATCTCAACGATCAGAAAATAAAATTGCCAAATGGCAAGTTATTGCAATATGATGTCGGGATTGATCCGTATAGTGTAAAAAAATAATTTTATAAAATGACGAAGTCTGATAATAATTCATAATTTTGTTTTGATTTTTATTACTAAATAAGAATTCGCTTGAAACCGGGGTCTGTTGGTCGCACATCCCGGTTTTTTATTTTTTCAGGTCGTTTGTTTCGTTCTAATTCATAGGCACTTCAATTATCAGTTTTGTTGTTGAATGATGTACACATCGTTTTCACAGTCCACGGAAAAGGAGGCTGAAAAACCGATATTTTTCAGCACCTTCTCCAGGTCGTCGGCCAAATCCAATTTTCCAGTAAACTTAGGTTGGCCGGAGAGCTTCTCTGTTAAAATATTTTTGTTGTAGTAACGTTCCAGTTTTTTAAAGATGTTTTCCACCGGTTCGTTATCGAATACCAGATAACCATTAACCCACGAAGCATAGAGTTCCACATCCACAAGGTCTTTCTCCATGTTGTCTTCCTGCTTGTTATAAACAATCCGTTCGCCGGGTTCCAGTTCCACAGAACGTGCAAAACGCTGGTTTTTTGCAGCGCTCACTTTCCCGGAAAGAAGAACAGCCTGTGTAGTTTGGTCACTGGCATAAGAAGTGACATTAAAGCGGGTACCGGTTACCCTTATTTTCATATCGCCGGTAATTACATGAAACGGTTTTGAAGGGTCGGATTCCACCTCAAAAAAGGCTTCACCCGCCAAATAAACTTCCCTTGAATTTCCGGTGAAATTAACCGGGTAAGATAGCTGACTGCCGGCGTTGAGCCAGATTCTGGTCCCATCGGCCAGTGTAATATCCGAACGTTTTCCGTAGGGAATAATTACCTGGGCCAAAGCTTGCTTTTCAGCTTTTGCAGAAATATCACCTACTGCAATAGTGTCGTTGTTAATCGTCAGTTCGCCGGAAGCCGTTTGCCTGATTTGGGTTTGTTCGGTTTCAAATTCGTTTACCGTTCCATCGGGTAGAATGACCCTCCCTTTTTCCAGTTGCTCAGCGGTTGCCAACTCTACAGGAAAGGTTTGCCTTTCGGTTTGTAAATAGTACCACACACCTCCAATGGAAACCAGCAGAAGGAACACGGCGGCAATTTTGGCCACCAACCAGCCGATTTTGCGGACAGGCGTTGAAGCAGTTTGTGCATTTTCGTAAACCTGGTGGAACCGCTGCTGTGAAAAGACCGGTTCAACTGCCCGGATGGCTTTAATCATAAAAACGGCTTCTTTTACCTGCTGCTTTTTTTCGGGATGATTTTTCAGAAAATCGTTCCAGTAGCGGTCGGTTTCGGGTGTCGGGTGCACCACCCATTTCATGAAGTCGTCGTCGAGGATGAATTCTTCGGTGGTGTATTTTATATATTTTTCGTAGCTCATAAATGTCATGCTCATATTTTATAAAGACATGAGGGAGGAAAACATCATCAAAAAATTTGAGTTATTTTGAAAAAATCATTTAATATTTCGGTGCGATGCACCTTTTTTCCGAACGATAATCTTTTTTCTGCAAACCTGTCAGCCGCCAGGCAGGTATTCTGGTACGCCTGTCTGCCGACCAGGCAGGCTGCACCATCTCCCCGCCTGCTGGCAAAAGGTTAGGTGTGGATTTAAAATTTTAAAATGAAGTGAATAAAAGCTACCTTTGTATCAAACGAAGCAATGATTTAAAAGAAAAATGAAAACTTTAAAATATATCGTTTACAAAGAAGACAAGCATTACGTTTCACAATGCCTGAATGTGGATGTTTCCAGTTTTGGAAATACAATCCAGGAAGCCATTGACAACCTGAATGAAGCGCTGGCACTCTATTTTGATGAACCTGATTCAGAAATTGAATTTCCGGTAATTAACGAAGCCCTTTTAGGAGAAACCTCAGTTAATGTCTAAATTACCTTCTTCCAAACAAATTATTAAAACCTTGACTGATAATGGTTTTATCTTTGTTTCTCAGAGAGGCAGCCATGCCAAATATAAAAAGGACAACAGAATTGTAATTGTTCCTTCGCCCAAAAAAGAAATTCCATTGGGAACGTTCAGGTCCATTGTCAGACAATCTGGTTTAAACCGGGATGATTTTGAAAATTGAAAATTCTATCTCGAAATCCCCCTTTTGATATTAATATTCCGGATTCCAAAACTTATTCAGCAATCAAAGGAGGACGAGGGACTGCTCCGATGTTAAGCAGGGAAGTTGTTCGGAGCTTGTCCCCCTTTGAATGCATAAGTCTTATAAAAGCAGTGTTTTTAATTTCAAAGGGGGAACCCAAGGGGGATTAGGGGTGTACGACAAATCCCACGTTTGCAAAAACCTGTCGAATACATGCATCAGTCAATTAAAAGGATTAAACGCTAAAGCCAATTAAAATTAAAAAACTAAATGCCAAACCACCGGGCTAAAGCCACG
>JAHYIT010000277.1 GCA_019429205.1 Mariniphaga sp.
CACTTTATAATTCAATCTTATCTCCATACCGTTGGCCTGGCATAGCTATCCGGTGAGAAAAACGCAACGGCAATAGCCAGGCATTTCAATAGAAATATTCTTTTTTTGTGGAATTTGTCGTACACCCGGTTATTCATTTTTATAATTGTACATCGTTTTTGTTTCGTAATTTAGCCTCATTATTTTTTAGAAACAATGAACGATCCGATTGGCCGAGCAGTAACCGATTTTTATGAGAATGGTGAAGCGTCCGATATTGAAATTCAAACCAATTATACGGAAGGAGAACTTCTTTCACCGGCTTATTTTTTCAGAACAGAAAGCGAAATGCCGGAGATTGAAAAAAGTGCTCTGAAACTATGCCGGGGGAAAGTACTGGATGTTGGTGCTGCCGCTGGTTGTCATGCCCTGGTGCTTCAGGAAAAAGGGTTTGAGGTAACGGCGCTGGAAAAATCGAAACTTGCTGCCGGTGTAATGAAAAAGCGCGGAGTATCACAAGCGGTTTGTACCGATATTTTTCATTTTGAAGAAAAAGGGTACGATACCATTCTTCTTTTAATGAACGGCACCGGAATTGGAGGTACCCTCGATGGATTAAAAAAATTATTGCTTCACCTGAAAAACCTGCTTAGCAAAAACGGGCAAATCATAATCGATTCTTCCGATATCAGATACCTGTTTGAGGAGGACGACGGTTCGGTATGGGTTGATCTGGCAAACGATACGTATTATGGTGAAATGGAATATGAACTTACCTACAAGACTGAAAAATCAGAGTTTAACTGGTTATTTGTCGATTTTGAAACGTTATCCGATGTTGCAGGGCAAGCCGGACTGCAATGTAAAAATGTGATGTCAGGCGATCATTACCATTACCTTGCTCAAATTACTGTAGAGAAAAATGCGTAAGTAAAATTGCTTCTTGTTGTACTTTTTTTAGGAGTTATTGGCGCAGCATTGTATCTTTTTATCAGACGAAAACAAAAACTTATGGAAAAATAACTTTGTTTAAAGGATAAATTTTGCATTTCACCGAAAAATTGGTGCGGTTTACAGATTTTTTTTCTCAGTTTGTAGTTTATGTTGTAATTTGCATGTGTCTTAGAATTCAGATTTTATTTGTTCAGAAAACATGACAACATGAAAGCAATTGTTCTATTTTCGTCCTTCTTTTTTTTCCTCGGTTTAAAAATCGGAAACATCATCGATCTCCCCGGTAAAGCCAAAGCAGCGGTTGAAGTTGGTATTACCGAAAAAATCAAACAATCTGCCCCGGTTAAATCCTTCCATCTGTTTAAGGAGCAGGGAGATGATGTTGAAAATCAAGGTGTAAATCCAACAGCAGCAGGAGATAAAACTTCTGAAAGCAAAGGAGATTCTGAGGAATAAGTTCAATTTATTATGCAAGGCCTCCTGATATGCAACATCAGTTGTTTTGGCGTTTCATTTATTCTCTCTCATAATTTTATATCTTAGAGGCCGGATTGGTCCGATGAGTTTTTCTGATTACTCAACCAAAATACATGTTTTTTGTTAAGGTTAAAAAAGATTATGAAAGAGATTAAACTAAATATGCATCGCCGGAATTTTGTCCATGCACTCTCACTGGGTACGGCTCACCTGTTGTTTGCCAATCCGCTGTATGCGGCAAAGTCGAAGTACGGCAGCAGCAGCCCGATTCAAAAAGTTAAACTCGGAAAATCGGGTATCGAAACCACTTTGCTTGGTATTGGCACAGGTGTTCATGCCGGAAACCGTACGGCTTTTTTAACCAGGCAGGATAAAAATAAGAGCCTCGACTTGCTTTATCATGCTTACGATAAAGGCATCCGGTTTTTCGACTGCGCCGATTCTTACGGTACTCACGGACTGGTTGCCGAAGCCATGAAAAAAATGAACCGCGATGAAATTACGCTTTCATCCAAAATCTGGGTGCGCGGCGGAGGAATTCCGGAACCGGAACGTCCCGATGCCGACATTGTGGTTGACCGTTTCAGAAAAGAGCTGGACACCGATTACATCGACCTGGTTCAGATTCACTGTATGGTAGAAGAAAACTGGACTGAAACTCAGAAAAAACAAATGGATATCCTTGAAAACCTCAAGGCAAAAGGAATTATCAGGGCACATGGTGTTTCTGTTCATTCGCTTGATGCCATGGAAGATGCCGCCCAAAGTCCGTGGGTGGACGTTATTCACGTTCGGATTAATCCTTACGGAATTGCCATGGACAAACCGGAACCGGAAGAAGTAGTTAAGGTAATCAACCGGCTCCATAAAAATGGCAAAGGGGTAATTGGAATGAAACTGGTGGGCAACGGCCAATTGCGCGATCAAAGTGAGAAAATTGACCATGCCCTGCGATTTGTACTGGGGCTGGAATCTGTAGATATGATGATTATTGGTTTCGAAGAAAATAATCAAATTGATAATTACCTGGCACGCACCGAAACAGCTCTCACTGAACTTCGC
>JAHYIT010000278.1 GCA_019429205.1 Mariniphaga sp.
GCAGCCAACCCGCCTGATCGCGGGTACGGTAACAGTCGTGCCGTTCCCATATTTAAATTTCAACTATGAGGTCCCGTTTGGCAGTCTCTTCGAGCATACGCTTAAATTTTGCCCAGTAGGCTTCATTCCATTTATCCAAATCGTAAATATTAATCAATGAATCTTCGGTAGTAGATTCAATATGGTAGGGCCATAAATCGCGGTGCGTATCTGTAATTTCCCTCGATGCCATCGTGTTTCGCACATAATTTCCACCATGAGCCTGAAGCAATTCAAGTTCATCTACAATATCATCGCGTTGAAATATATTGTGGTAATCCGACGCACCAAGCAGTAAAACAGGTTCCTGTTTAAACTGCCAGTACCAGGTGTTTGCAGGATACACTTTAATTCCGTTATAATTTTCCTCTTCCGCCGGTTCATTGCATGAAATACAGAAAAACAGGGATGCAAGAATTAAACAACAACTAAATTTATTCATTGCAATTCAGTTTTAGAATTATTGAAATTAAATGGATGGAAACTCCCATCCGTTTTGGTAATCAGGATGAATGTAAGCATCGGCTTCAGAATTATTTCTGAATTTCATCTCCTCCGGAAGATATTCGAGGCTCACTCCGCCTAACCGGTGTGAAATATTGGCCAGCCAGGCGACTTCTGTTGCATAGCTTCCCTTTTCGATTGTTCCGTTGGTGTTTACATCATTATTACGGATGCATTTTGCCCAGTTGATCATATGATCGTGCTGGTTTCCATAGGGACCGCTCACTTTTTTCGCTTCAATAAGCGGTTTGCCGTCACTGCCATTCTTTGGAATGATTTCATAACCGGTGCGGTTGCATACCAATGTTCCGTTACTACCGATCCAGGCAACACCATCCACCCGGTTATATAAATTGATAGCCTGTTGTTCCCATACAACATGATATTTATTGAACTGAAACACTGAAGTCTGTACCCTCGGTGTTTCCGTCATAGTATCGGGATGCCTGTAACCAACGGAAAATACTGACTTCGGATATTCTCTCGGATGTCCCAAAGCAAGCAGCCCGTCGAATGCCGAATCGAGATAATGTACCCAGTCAGTTTGCTGTCCGCCACCAAAATCCCAGTAATTTCTCCACTGCCTGTGAAATCTGTTGCTGTTATAGGGTCGAAATGGTGCAGGTCCTATCCACATATCGTAGTCAATTGTTTCGGGAACCAATTGCGGAGCGGGGTCATAAATCACCGGATCGGTATTGGTGGGAATCCAGCAATGTACTTTGTAAACATCACCTAAAACTCCAGTTTTTAAAATGTTAAAAGCATCAGCAAAATAGCCCAGGCTTATTTGCCAGAGCCCCGTGGTTACTACATTCCGGTATTTTCGTTGCAAATCCACCATTATTCTGCACTCTGCAATGCTATGCCCGGTAGGCTTTTCAACGTATATTGCCTTTCCTGCCTTACATGCTTCCGCAAACATATAAGTGTGCCAATGGTCGGGAGTTGCAATAATAACTCCGTCAATGTCCTTGTTTTCGAGAATTTTGCGGAAATCGGAGTAAAATTTTATACTGCCAGCTCTTTTCGGGAATTCATTTTTAAGCACGGCCGCCTGCTCCTTCAACCGCACCTGATCTACATCACACAAAGCCACACACTGCGCCCCGGAATCTGCCCTCAGCAAATGCTGCATATTTTCGGTGCCCCACCAGTTTACGCCAATCACACCAAAGTTGATGCGATCAGAGGGAGGTGTTGATGCATACAGGTTTTTGGGGATTGATGTGTATATTCCTGCTCCGGCCATAGTAATTGCCGAACTTTTCAGAAATGATCTTCTGCTTCTTTTTTCCATTTTTAAAAGATTTTGTTCATTTAGCTTTTACCAGTTTATAATCATCTATGGTTACAAAAAAATCGTTCATAATGCCATAAATATCGAACCATTCCCACAGGGTAATTTTTCGCGGGTTGTTTGGGCGTTCCACCCATTTTCCATCGAGATAAACAGGTGCAGGTATCTCGCGTGTTTCTGCCCAGTCAGGATTTTTAACTACGGCAACAGCGGCCATGTCAAAAAGCGCTCTGCCGGGAGGATTTCCCCACATGCCGTATTGTTCGAACAGATTCACGGAATAATCACCAAAATTGGTAAACTCGCCTCCGTGCCGGCCGATAACCGGAGTGGAAATTTCAGGTCCTTTCCCGTGCATCCGGTGCAGAATCTGATCTTTGGAAACCATAACGGCTGCGGTGCCCGATGGTCTTCCATAGCGCACAGTCACCATTTCGAAAGGCACATTTACATCCAGAATGTAATTCATGGATTCAATGTCCCAGTCCTGGTTGTGTTCTCCCGGTTCCGGATAATTGGAGCCGAGCCAAACAATTCGTACCTTTTCTGCAATAGCCGGTTCCTTCATAAGCGCCAGTGCAATGTTGGTGAGCTTGCCC
>JAHYIT010000089.1 GCA_019429205.1 Mariniphaga sp.
AAAAATTAATTTGGTTCAATTGTTTTCAATTGCATTTACCAGTATTAAAAAAAATGATAAATCGATAGTTATGAATCCCCCTTCATTTCCCCCTTTAATTGGCGACAAATTACTTTCATGGCAAAAAACGCGATGAAAGAGGGACGCGTTCTGAACAACTTTATTGCGAAATATCGGTGCTTTTGGTCCTTTTGATTGAATTAATGATACTCAAACAAAATCACCATCAATCTCTGCAAATCTCAAATAATCTCTGCAAATCTCAATCTTTCATTCATGCATTCAATCATTTACGCATTCATGCCTTTATCAATTCCGGTTAAGCTTCTTTCAATCTCCACAAATCTCTATCAATCACCATAAATCACTACTTTCCTCCCCCCTCACTTCCTGAAGCAAACCACAAACAACTCCAGAAAATCCTCTCCCAGTTTTCCGCGGAGGAGTTTTAAAATCCGGTGCACCTGTTTTTTAACAGTATCGGATTTGCAGTCGAGCAGTTCTCCTATTTCATTATAGGTAAGGCCGCTGTTGAACTTCAGAAAAAGCAGTTCCCGTTTTTTTGTGTCCAGGTTTTCTAATTCGCTTTTTAACATTCCGGTTTGTTCTTCCAACTCTTCCAGTTCCGATTCTTCCAGCGGAAATTTCAGGTCGAATTGTGCCACAAAATCATCGGGATGAGCGAAACGGTATTTCTCTTTTAGCTTTCTGACAATGATACGTTTAAGGGTTTTGTAAAGGTAGAATTCCAGCGAACCCGGATTACGCAACCGGCTGCCATAATTATACACATCGAGAAAAGTATCCTGAATGGCATCTTCCACCAATGCCCGGTGCGGGGTCATTTTCAATCCATAGGCAAACAGGGCATCCACAAAATCACTGTAAATGGTTTCGAAGGCCCGGCGATCACCTGCCCTGAATTTTCCCCAAATAAGTTCCCAATATTCCTTTTCGTCGTTTTTGTTCACGGTTACGGCTTATCAGATATAATTATTTTAGAAGACGAATGTAACAAATTTGCTATCAGTTATCCCGGATTATTTTATTAATTTTGTTCATTCTCTGGAAATATTTTTAATATTACAAAATTTTTCTCATGGCTGAAAAAGCAATTCACACAGAAGAAAATACCATTCTTATTGTGGAAGACGACGAAACCAGTTCCATACTGTTGCAAGTTTTTCTTTCGCAAGGAAATTACAAATTACTTTATGCTGTAAACGGAAAAATGGCCGTGCAGATGTTTCGTGAAAATCCGGATATTGATTTAATTCTGATGGATTTAAAAATGCCGGTAATGGATGGTTATAAAGCAACCCGGCAGATTAGGGTACTGAACACAAACATCCCGATTCTTGCACAATCAGCTTACGCTTTGGCGGGCGACAGTAAAAAAGCGATGGATGCCGGTTGTGATGATTATATTACCAAGCCTGTAAAAAAAGAAGAATTGCTGGCTAAAATAAAAACTTTGTTAAAATAATTTACTGCTATAAAAATGAAAACCAAAGTATTTATCCTTTTCGTTCTGATTTTCTCCACAATTGTAAACACTGCACAGGAATCTTACCGGCCCGGATTATTTTTCAGGGAAGACTGGAAAGAAACACCTCCGGAAATTCCACTGTCGCAAAACCATGTGAATAATCCAGAATTGTTGGTGCAATTGTATGGAGCAGGTAAAGACAGCCTGAAAAAAAGCAACCACGACCGGCCGGTGGATGACCCGTTTTACGTGTGGTCGGGCCTGTGTTTGGAAAACTGGCTGGTTTCGCTGAAACACAAAGAATACAACGTGGATTTAACCGGGTTTGCCAAAATCAGGTGGCGCTCCAAACAGGCCGGATTGAGGGAATTGCGAATCGCTTTGAAACTGGCTGACGGCTCCTGGCTGGTGAGCGACCTTTCCGACGGCCCATCCAAGGACTGGCGCATAAAGGAATTCAACATTCAGAACATTACCTGGTATAAATTGGATATTGACCGTGTAACCGAAATTGGTCCGGTTTCAAATCCCGATCTTTCCAATGTGGAGGAAATTGGTTTTACCGACCTCATGCCCGGCGGAAAATCAACTTCGTGTTCCCGCCTCGACTGGATTGAAGTGGACGGAAAGCCTGTAAAACGTTAATTTTTGGGATGGAAACAGCCTCGCTCAGCATCATAAAAAAGGAACTCAAAACACTTCCTCCCGATGTGCTTCAGGAACTGGTCGTGCGTTTGGCAAAATACAAAAAGGAGAATAAGGAACTGCTTAGCTACCTTCTTTTTGAAAACCAAAACGAGCAGGCTTTTATTGAATCGGTGAAAGAAGAAATGGATGAGCAGTTTACACATTTAAACCGCACCAGTTTATATCTTGCCAAAAAAACACTCCGGAAAGTTTTACGAACCACAAATAAATATGTCCGTTTTTCAGGTTCAAAACAAACAGAAATTGAATTGTGCCTCTATTTTTGCGAAAAAATGAGAAAAATGGGAATCAGGCTGAATTCCAATCGTGTGCTTTTAAATATGTATAACCGACAAATTCTGCGAATAAGGAATGTTTATTCCAAACTTCACGAAGATTTACAGTTCGATTACGAGGAAGCGGTCAAAAAATTGATGATATGACAAGAACAAACGGTTTTATTAGTCAGCTTACCTTTAAGTCTGTAATTTTAAGAATGCTGATTGGTGCTGCAATTGGATTGGCGATTATTTCATTATTCATTTTCCCGATTGATGATCCAAATCCTGAATGGGGAAAATATTGGCGAATTAAAGATTTAAAAAAACATGATTATTGATTTAACCAATGGCAGGTTTGATGAGATTACGACCATTATTAAAGAAAAAAACTTACTGGAAAGCTTTTATTGACCTGACTTGAAGCTTGAAGCTTGCTCTGTTATGAATTACACTTTTCCCCTGGACAATGATTATAAATCCCATAGCCTTTATTCCCATATTTCCATGAAGCATGAAATGAATGAAAAGATGTATAAACATAAACGCTCGCTTACAGCATATTTTTAATTATATACTTGTGTATGACTAAAGCCGGATAATACCATTGATTTAGAAATATTACCCAATTGTATTATTGACTTCCTTCTTCAAATCTATGAAGATTCTTCAAAATAAATTTTTCAACCAACAAGGGTACCCTTGCCTGAAGAAATTTATTCAACTTACCGACAGGAGTCATTGTGGTGATAAACATCCGTTTCCGGATATTTTTCAATACCGTTTTTGCAACAAATTCAGTAGTCAACACCTTTTTTTTATCCCTTTTTTTCAAAATCATCACAGATCCATCAGGGCCAACGGTTTCCTTTTGATGCTCAATCTCAGTCATACCAACATAAATTAATCCAACATGAATTTTATGCTTGTGCTCTTCTATACGAATCGATTCGGCAATAGCCCGAAGAGCCATTTTTGAAGAACAGTAGGCAGATAAAGAAGGAAGACCCCTGATACCCGCAAGACTGGAAATAAAGATAACACTTCCGGATGTTTTTCTCAGTTCAGGAATAGCAGGAATAGTTGGATTTACAGTACCATAAATATTATTTCTGAAAACCGATTGAAAAACTTCAGGAGCCAGGTCGGCAACATATCCACGCATAGAAACACCGGCATTGTTGACAAGAATATCCAGACGTCCGAATGTTTTGACAGTTTCATCGATCAATCTTTTCCCCTCCTTAACATCTGATACATCACAGCATACACTAATGACATTTTTTGTATGCTTTTCGATCTCTTTTTGTGCAAGTTCCAAACGTTCTCTATTTCTTCCGTTAAGCACCACTGATGCACCTTCGCGGGCCAATTCAACTGCAATCGCCTTGCCTATCCCCCTGCTTGATCCGGTAATAACGGCTACTTTTCCGGAGAACCTATTTCCCATTTGGTATGTATTGGATGTCAGGATTAAATTTTACTGAAGTAAGACTGTTGGTCCACGCCATGGCAACATGCACAATAAATGCAATCCATATCGTTCCTGATGCCAGTGTAAGTAAGCAAAAAATCAGGCCCAGGGGAATTGCCCCGATCGCTTCAGCAAGTCCTTTGGGAATATGTGTTGCCGAATAGAGTGCAATATTTACAGCAATTGCCGGCCAAACGCCCAAAGGTTCAACAAGGGAAAACAATAAAATACCCCTGAAAAGAAATTCGTACCCCAACAAATATAAGAACCAACCTAAAAGGTTAATAACCACGGTTTTCCTTGTCCAAACTTTTGCCCGGATCTGGGGATAATTAACCCAATTCTCAGGTTTCTTTGCGTTGAAATATAAGAGTGGAAGCACTACAGCGCTTAACCCTAAAATCCAGATAAGTGTAAAAAACGTTGTTTCAGGGATAAAAGTTAATCCATATTCAGCCAAAGAAATTTCGGGTAAGGCAAAAAGGCAGACAATTGCCGGCAATATACCCAATGTCAGGAATCCGAAATACTTTGTAAAAAAAATGTGTTTTACAGATGCAGAATCAAAATCGTTCCTTTCATAAAAACGGGCCTTTATCTTTGCCGATTGAGCAACAAACCAAAAAATAATAAAAGAAATAAGTGTGCAAATGACCGGGATAAAAATCCTCGCAACTGAAAGGTCCCAACTCGCGTTAATACTAAAATGCTGATACATAACTATTTTTCGATTAAGTAATTGTTATCGCGAAACCATTCAAAACATTCTTTTACAGCAACTTCAATAGGGGTTTGAGGTAATCCTAATTCATTTATGGCTTTTTCTGCTGAATAATAGTGCCGGTCACAGGAAATAGCAGCAAGTTCTTTTGTAATGGCAGGCTTGAATTTTAACCAACGAGCCAGAAACGAATTTAACTCTCCGAAAATTTTAACTGTTACATTACTTAGTCTTATTTTCGGAGGATTTACCTCTATAACCTTCGCAAAACGTTTGAAAGCTTCCCTGTATGTGAGGTTTTCGTTTCCGAGAATGTAACATTCGCCGATTCTTCCTTCTGTAACAGCATTTGCTGTTGCAACAACAGCATCTTTTACGGCAATGTAATTCTTACCGCCATTTGTATAGCCGGGCACTTTGCCATTGTACAAAGCGAGTATCATTTGACCGGAGCTTGGTTTTGAATCGTAAGGTCCTATCATAAAAGTGGGATTTACTATTATCGCAGGAAGGTTTTTCTCATGGACATATTCTAAAATAAGCTCCATGGCTTTCCTTTTCGAATCCATGTAATCAAGTCCGTATTTTACCGAAGTGTAAGGATTCCCTTCTTTTCCCAAATCTTCCAGAGTCGATCCATAACCAAACGAATTTGCAGTTCCAATGTATATTAACCGTTTAATGCCATGCTTCAAACAAGCTTCAGCTATGTTCCGGCTCCCTTCAATGTTAACAAGATTAATTAATTCATCATGTGCGGGATACACTCTGGTGCATGCTGCGCAATGTATTACACAATCCTGGTCCCGCACGCATAAGTCGAGGTCAACCGGGTTTAGTATATTACCATAGTACCTGTCTATTGGCAGGTGATCAAGGGTGGGTGTTAATGTCCCATCAAGAATCAGAACACTAATTTTGTATTCACGATTTAGCAGTTCCCTTACCAAATTACTGCCTAAAACACCATCCGGACCGGTTATCAGAATTTTCACATGATTAAAAGTTAATTTTTATTCAAAAAACACTTGTGATATCTTGTTACAGTTGTCATATTTATGACTGTCCAATCCATCTCAAAAACAAAATGGTCAAAATAAAATTCACTAACTGCTTCCAGTCTCATTTTGTTTTTAAATCCCGAATGTAATAATACATAAATAAAAGAGAAAATTTTCCCAACAACTATTTTTAATTGACAAAAAACGGCAAATAAAAAAATATGTCTGGGAAGGCTATATGGATAGAGAATTATTTAGAACAGATTGTTTCATCTATGTTTCAACCGCATAAATAAAAGAGAGTCAGAAATCAATCCAACTCTCTCATTTTCAGTGAGCGGGAAACGGGGATCCCACGAAGTGATGCCTTCGGCAGAACCCGAGACCCTCAGCTTGGGATCCGGCAGTTGCCGGACTGCCACTGAGCCCTGTCCGGCTTTCGACGGATACTCCCGCATTTTTACGTCTGCAAATGTATAAATTCTGGAACCGGTAAAATCAGAAACTGAAATTTAGCCTGGAAAAAATTCTTTTATTAATCATCGGATGACAGCTTTGTTGATCGCCTGTAAGATAACATGGTAAGCACTATAAATATGGAACTCCAACTAAAAATCAATTAAAAAAAGGACTTTGGAAATTAGAGAATTGTAAAAGAAATAATTGGAATGACATTAAGATCTACAATTGGCAAAATTCATGAATAAAATTTCACAATGTCGGACCACTTAAAATGATTGCATCGTGACAAATCCCATAAACCTGATT
Source organism: Mariniphaga sp. (assembly GCA_019429205.1). Lineage (GTDB taxonomy): Bacteria > Bacteroidota > Bacteroidia > Bacteroidales > Prolixibacteraceae > Mariniphaga. Next base: position 6,419 of record JAHYIT010000089.1, read on the forward strand.
CCAATGAATTTCTTGTAGGAGTTCCAAATTTAAATTCTTCATTGTTCTTCATACGGACACACCAATTAGGGTTAACTTGCCTCCCATTTTTTTTCTCAATATAAGCTACTCCTGTGGCTCCAATATATAAGTCTTCAATTTGAGCATATTCTATATTAACTGCTCGTAGATTATTTGCAATTTTTCGAAAATAATTTTTTTCTAAATGAGAAAAGTGCCAAGGATTCTGTATTGTATTTTTATTCATAATATTGTATTTTTGTTCATTTAAAGATAGTATAATTATCTTGGAAATAATATAAAAAAGTTTTTTGCCCTTAAAATTGTAAGAATATTCAATCATGAAATATTTATTTTTCTTAATTTCAATTTTTACTGTTTTATTCTATAATTGTTCAAAAGATGAAAATCAAGATTTCGATGATCCTTCAAAAGACTTTGAAACTCTTATTGATGAACGGGATGGCCAGCGATATAAATGGGTGAAAATTGGAGAACAGATTTGGATGGCAGAGAACCTTGCCTGGTTGCCTTCGGTTAGTCCATCTTCACAAGGTTCAAAAACTATTCCACAATACTACGTTTACGGTCACCAGGGTACCGATGTGGCTGTTGCCAAACAACATGCTAATTACAGAACTTACGGTGTTTTATATAACTGGCCAGCTGCCATGGATGGTGAAAGAAGCAGCAGAACCAATCCTAGCAAGGTTCAGGGAGTATGCCCTGCAGGTTGGCACCTACCTAGTGATGCCGAATGGACTCAGCTTGAAAATTATTTGATAACCAATGGGTATAATTATGACGGAACCACAACGGGTAACAAAATTGCCAAATCACTGGCTGCTAAAATTAAATGGAATTCGTATTCTGATACAGGAACAATTGGTAACAACTTGTCTGTAAATAATAAAAGCGGTTTTTCTGCTCTTCCTGGGGGTTACCGCCATTTCTTTTATGGCACATTCAATGGTGTTGGCGAAGGCAGTGGCTGGTGGAGTAGTACTGAGTACAGTAAAAGGGAGTACGATAGTTACGCTGCATGGTTCCGGGGCCTCTACTACCATAGCGCCGATATCAAGCACTACAGCGGTTATGATGACGGATTAAGTGTTCGTTGCATAAAGAATTAGCGAACTCAGTGAGCATTGACTGTTTGTTTATTTATTAAAACATTCCATATGACAGGATAAAAAATATATTCATTCTATTTCATTAGGCCACAAGCAACCGCAGTTGCCTTTATTCATTCTAAACAACTTACAAAAATGATTACAGACAAATCAAATGGAAGACTTGATGAAATCAAAACCTTAGCCAAAAAACATAACTTACCGGAAAGCTTAACCACACTGACACTGTTTCAAAAAGTGTGTAAATACCCAAATATAAATTTGAATTTCTGTAAAAACTGAAAAATCACCAGTACATCAGTTTGTGCTAATGAAAAAGCCGGAAAAACCGGCTTTCAGAGCGGGAAACGGGGATCGAACCCGCGACCCTCAGCTTGGGAAGCTGATGCTCTGCCACTGAGCTACTCCCGCATTTTTTAATGAAACAATCAAACATTAGGCAATTTCCACGGAGCGCGATAATGTGCTTTTACCATTTTATTGGCTTCGGCATCGCCAATAAATTCCTGTTTTTCGTGGTCCCAGAAAACCTTGCGGCCCAGCCGGTACGATATGTTTCCCAAATGGGCAAAACGGGCAATGTGCGCGCCAATCTCAATGTCGCAACTGGGTTTTTCGCGGGTTTTTATACATTCCAGGAAATTTTGCACATGCAACTCCAAGCCTTTTCCGGTACCTTTCTGGAGTGGCATTCCCTCATAACCTTTTTTGACGCTGTTGCTGTTGGTTTCCGGAATCACTTCCCAGCCGCTGCGGTCAATAACCAAAGTTCCCCATTCGCCCACAAATGCAACTCCGTGGCCGCGTTTACCAAAGTTGGCGCCGTATATGCCAATGGTGTGGTCCCACAGCAGGCCGAAATCGCCAAAATCGTAAACCGCCATCATGGTGTCGGGTGTTTCCATGGCATCGTCAGGGAAAGCGTATTTACCGCCGGTAGCCATCACCGATTTAGGCACGTACTGATTCATGCCAAACAGCGCATAATCGAGCAGGTGAACGCCCCAGTCGGCCATTAAACCGCCGGCATAATCCCAGTACCAGCGGAAGGTAAAATGAAACCGGTTTTTGTTGAAAGGTTTTTTAGGCGCCGGTCCCAGCCAGAAATCGTAATCCACTCCTGCCGGAACTTCCGAATCGGGAACAACCGGAATGGAACCTTTCCACCCTACATACGACCACGAACGCACAGAACGAATCCGGCCAATTTTTCCTTCGTGCAGGTAATCCACCGCTGCTTTCCAATGCGGATCGCTGCGTTGCCACTGCCCTACCTGCACCACTTTATTGTACCGTTTTTGCGCTTTCACCATCAGATTACACTCCTCAATGGAATTGGCCAGCGGCTTTTCTGTATATAAATCTTTTCCGGCCTCCATCGCGTGAATTGCAACTAACGCATGCCAGTGGTCGGGTGTGGCATTAATCACCACATCAATATCTTTGTTGTCGAGCAGCTTGCGGTAATCGTCGTACAAAAGTGGTTTTTTACCCTGAATTTTTTCCACTTCAGCAGCCCGTTCTTCCAGCACATTGCGATCTACATCGCACAGGGCCCCACATTCCACATTAGGTTGAGCCAGAAAAGTTTTCAGGTTACTGAACCCCATTCCCAAACAGCCAACCAATCCAACAACAACTTTTTCATTAGCCGAAAATCCTGCATGAAGGATGGTTGGGAAAGTGCCTAAAGCAGCAGTTGCCATGGCAGAGTTTCTAATAAATATTCTTCGGTTCGGTTTCATTTTAACTATTTTAATGGATTGCTTCTTTCAATAAAACCCCTGAAATTACGAAAAAAATCAATTTGATTTTCGTGAATAGAGTTCACAAATGGGTGTACGACAAATTCCACGTTTTAAATCACTGAACAAACAATCAATTTTTTACACCTGTGCTTTAGCCCGGTGATTAGCCTCTTCGGAGTCTTTTTCGACTTTAGCATTTAATTCTCCTAATGGCTAAAGCCCTTTTGTTTTTGATACCTCTGTTCACCGGGCTAAAGCCACGGTGTAAAAGATACAATTTTCCAAAAGTTCATAAAAATATCGAATTTGTTGTTCGGGTTCACAAATTGATTTTTCAGTTTGAATTTCAAAAAAGTAAAAAAACTCACACCCGGGGTAGTGGCCACTTCTCGTTGTAATTCACCCGGGTAAGCTTGTCGGCAGCTTCTTCCTTAAATTTTTTAGCGGCGTCATCCCAGTGAATGACTTCTCCAACCCTGTATGCAATATTGCCCATTTCAGAAACAATAGCTGTTTTGGCGCCAACTTCAACTGAGGCATTTGGTGTCCCGCCTTCACGGATGCATTTCAAAAAATTCTGAACATGATCATCCAAACCATCGCCATAATTTCCCTGGATTTTCTCTTCAAAAAAAGGTCCTTTTATGGCATCGCTTCTGTCGGGCATCAACTGGTATCCTCCCCTGTCGAGTACCAAAGTTCCCTTCTGTCCCACAAAAGCAACTCCATGCCCTTTCCCGTAAGGGCCAATACCCGGGTTCAACCCACATTCCCAAACCATAGTGTGTTTTGGGTAACTGTAAAGCGCCTGTTGAATATCGGGAGTTTCGATTGTCCCATCCTGGTGGTAATAAATACCGCCACCCGGTGCAATTTTCTGTGGCATACCTGCATCCATAGCGTACATAGCAAAATCGAGCAGGTGAACGCCCCAGTCGGTCATTGCGCCGCCGGCATAATCCCACCACCAGCGAAAATTATAGTGAAACCTGTTGGCATTAAATGGTCTTTGAGGTGCCGGCCCAAGCCACATATCGTAATCTACATGAGCCGGTGCTTCCGAATCGGGCATATATGGATATGGTTCGTCGTAGCCTTTGTAAATCCAGGCTTTTACCAAATGAACATCGCCAAGTTGCCCTGATTTTACAACTTCGGAAGCTTCGAACCAGTGTTTTGAACTGCGTTGCCACATGCCTACCTGAACAACCAGGTTCGGATATTTTGCAGCAGCATTGGCCATGGCATTGCATTCCTCAATACTGTGGCCCATGGGCTTTTCAACATAAACATGTTTACCTGCCTGCAGCGCCATTATCATCTGGTGGGCGTGCCAGTGATCGGGTGTCCCAATTATAACTGCATCAATATCCGGATTATCGAGCATCTCCCTGAAATCAGAATACAATAGCGGTCGCATTTCAGTCAGTTTTTCCACATCGGCTGCCCGTGATTCCAGAATATTTGAATCCACATCGCAAAGGGCCACACAATCCACATTGTTCTCCTCTTTCAGAAAACTGCGCAGATTGCTGAATCCCATACTCCGGCAACCGATTAATCCTACGTTTACTTTTTCACCAGGCGATGCACAGGCATTCATAATGGTTGGAAAAGCGCTGATGGCAGCTGTGGCAAGAGCTGAGTTTTTGATAAATTTTCTTCTGTCGGAATTCATATTCTCTGTTAAATTGATTTTAGTAATTGAAATTCGTAAATATACAGGTTTTGAAAGTGAAATGGAAATGCTTTCGGGCAATTTTTCCCGATTTTCTGACTTTTATCATATTTGACTGACCGTTCAGTCATTTTTAACAATTCATTAACAAACCTGTAGATCCGGATTTCAAAAAACACATTTAACTTTGACCAACTGTTCAGTCAATAAAATATCAAAAAGAAAAATCATGCCTCGAAGTCAGGAACAATACGATGAAATCAGAAAACAGAAAAAACAACTGATTATGGATACAGCGCTGGAACTGTTTGCCGAAAACGGGTTCCACGCCACCACCATGAGCAAGGTTGCCAAAAAGGCAGGGGTATCGAAAGGTCTTGCCTACAACTATTTCGAAAGCAAACAGGAAATTCTGGATGAAATCATTAAAACAGGGTTCGATTCCATCTATTCGCATTTCGATTTGAACCATGATGGAGTTTTAACACGCGATGAATTCGAACACTTTATCAGGAACAGTTTTAAAGCCATTAGCCAAAACCGTAAATTCTGGAAGCTCTATTCTGCCATAATCATGCAATCTGACCTTGCAGAATCGATGATGGAAAAATACGGAGATCGCTCTCAGAACATTATAAAAATGCTCAAACAGTTTATTTCAAATATGGGGAGTAAAGATACGGAAGGTGACTTAATGGTTATCAGTTCGCTGGTAAAGGGTGCACTGCTTGTCGTTATTTCGGCTCCGGATTTTTTCCCGGTGAAACAACTGGAAGATAAAGTAACAGAAGCCTGTTTCAGGTTGATAACTACTAAATAATTCACTATGAAAACAATTTTGACATTTATCGCTGCAAGTTTATTTTCATCCAGCGCTGTTGCACAGGATGTGGCAGAAATAATCAGAAGGGCTGATGAAAAATTCAGGGGCGAATCGAGCCTCGGACAAACGACCATGATAATTGAACGGCCCAACTGGAGCCGCGAAATTTCCATGAAAACCTGGTCGCTGGGCAACGATTATTCTCTAATTTACATCACTGCCCCGGCCAAAGAAAAAGGCCAGGTTTTTCTGAAACGGGAAAACGAAATGTGGAACTGGGTACCCACCATCGAACGCATGATAAAAATTCCGCCGTCGATGATGATGCAGTCGTGGATGGGATCTGATTTTACCAACGACGACCTGGTTCGGGAATCGTCGCTTGAAAAAGATTATACCCATAAACTGTTGGGCGAAGAAACTATTGAGAATTTCGGGTGCTATAAAATTGAACTGGTTCCCAAGCCCGATGCACCTGTTGTGTGGGGAAAAATACTGATGTGGGTTTCAAAAAACGAATACCACTGGCTTAGAGGAGAATATTACGATGAGGATGAAAACCTGGTGAACATCGAGATTTTATCGGATATAAAAAAAATGGACGACCGCGAAATGCCAACCCGTATGGAAATGATTCCGGCAGATAAGGAAGGGCACAAAACAGTTCTGATTTTTGATGAAATGGAATTCAATGTGGATTTGAAAGAATCGTTCTTTTCGCAACAGAATATGAGGAGAATAAGATAAATGCGTAAATGAATAAATGCAGAAATGCATGAATCTAAAAAAACATTCATGCAATAATGCAATAATGCATTAAAACCTTGTTACATGAAAACAAACATCAAACTTGCATGGCGAAACCTCTGGCGAAACCGAAGAAGGACATTCATCGCTATCTCTTCCATTATTTTTAGCGTGCTGCTGGCATCGTGGATGCGTTCCATGCAGGAGGGCTCCTACGACAGCATGATTGAAAACGTGGTGAAATTCTACTCGGGCTATTTGCAGGTTCAGGACACGGCCTACTGGGAAGAACGCACACTGGAAAACAGCATGGAGGCTTCGCCCGAACTAATTCAACAAATTGAAAATCTTAAAGATGTTACATTAGTTTCGCACCGTCTGGAATCTTTTGCGCTGGCAGCCAATCACCAACACAGCAAACCGGGCATGGTGCTGGGCATCGAACCTGAAGCAGAAAACCGCATTACAGCGATCTCAAAAAAAATTAAAACTGGTGAATTCCTTCAACCGGGCGACAAAAGTGTTGTTCTTGGAAAAGGACTGGCAGACTTTCTGAATCTTTCGGTAGGCGACACATTGGTTATGATTGGACAGGGGTACCACGGAATTAGTGCAAACGGACTTTTCCCGGTAAAAGGAATAATGGAACACCCCAACCAGGAATTTGACAAAAGACTTGTGCTCCTTGATATTGAAACTGCCCGTGAGTTTTATTCAGCTTATGGTTTGTCCACTTCGCTGGTGGTTATGACCGGCGACCATTACCAGGTAAACCACCTGAAAAATGACATCGGAAGTTTATTATCTCCGGAAAAAACAGTTCTTACCTGGGTGGAAATGCAACCCGAGATCGAACAACTTATTCAAAGCGACCGGGCCAGCGGCATTATTATGCTTGGAATTTTATACCTGGTTATTGCTTTTGGAATGTTCAGCGTAATTATGATGATGGTAAAAGAGCGCCGCCGTGAGTTTGGTGTCATTCATGCCGTGGGTATGAAAAAGCGCAAAATGGCCATTGTGGTTTTATTCGAAACACTTTTTATCGGAATTATTGGTTGCACTATTGGACTGGTTGTAAGTTACTTTTTCTGTTTGTGGTTTTATCACAATCCCATTCCGCTCACGGGCGAAATGGCCACAGCAACAGTACAGTATGGCATGGAACCTTACATGTTCTTTTCTATCCAGCCGTCGCTGTTCTACAACCAAATGATACTGGTGTTTTTTATTAGCCTGTTCATTGCCGTTTTCCCGGTGTACAACATTTACCGGTTAAAAATAACTTCCGCTTTGCGGGCGTGAAAAAGAAGCGGGAACCACGGAGTGGGAAGTCAGATGTTGAGCTGGTGACTTCGGCTCACCTGCTCAATAAGGGAAGCACGAAGTAGGAAGCAGGAAGCGGGAAGCACGGAGTGGGAAGCTCGAAGTTGGTAGTTAAAAACTAATGACCGGTGACCGATGACGTATAACGAAACTTTTAAACTTTAAACTTTAAACTTTAAACTTTAAACTCGAAACTCGAAACTCGAAACTTTAAACAAAAAGATATGATTTGGTCAATTGCATGGAGAAACGTTTGGCGCAATAAATTACGAAGCATCATCATGATTGCTGCCATTGCGCTGGGTTTGTTTGCCGGGGTATTTACCATGGCTTTTATGCAGGGAGCTGTGGATGCGCGCGTTGAGTCGGCTACCAAAACCGAGCTGGCCCATCTGCAGGTACATGCGCCGGATTTTCTGGCAAACAATGACATTGCTTTAAAAATTGATAATGCAGATGAAATCCTCGAAAATATTGCAGCGCTCGATTCTGTTGTTGCTGCAAGCAAACGGCTGATTATGGAGTTGACCTTTCCATTGAAGAAGGCGAATTCACTGCCATTGTTGGCCCATCGGGTTCCGGTAAAACCACGTTGCTGAATGTGGTGGGCGGGCTCGACGATGCCACCGAAGGAACCGTAATAATCGACGGAGTGGAAATCCAGAAGCTCTCATCACGAAAACTCACCGATTTCCGCTTGAACAATATCGGGTTTGTGTTTCAGGCTTATAACCTGATACCGGTTTTCACAGCAAAAGAAAATGTGGAATTTGTAATGCATTTACAGGGCGCTAAAAAAGAACATCGTGAAGCGCGTTCAAATGAATTACTAAAAGCAGTTGGATTAGGTGAAATGATGGACCGCCGGCCGTCGAAACTCTCAGGAGGGCAGCAGCAACGGGTGGCTGTGGCCAGGGCGCTGGCCTCGAAACCGAAGTTTGTGCTGGCTGATGAACCAACGGCCAACCTCGATTCAAAATCGACAGAAAACCTGCTTGATATTATGGAAAAGCTTAATAAAAATGAAAATATCACGTTTCTATTTTCAACGCACGACCAGCGGGTAGTGAACAAAGCACGCCGCGTGGTTACGCTCGAAGACGGAAAAATTAAAAGCGATATTACAAAAAGTTAAAGTCGATGAAAACAAAGGTAACTCTGCTGCTTATCCTGTTTTTTCAGGTTTCACTGGCAATTGTCCCCAAAAATACGACACATTCCGGTTGGGAAATTCATACCCTGAATACTGCCGCAGAAGCAGGTTATCTTTCGCCACTTGAAAAGGAAATCATTCTGGAAATTAACAAGCTGCGCTCCGACCCAGCCCGTTATGCCGAAGATTTTATTGCTCCGCTGGCTAAAAAATATGTTCGTCGTCTGCTGTATTATCCAGGTGACCAGCCGTTGCTCACCAAAGAGGGTGTAAATGCACTTTACGAATGTGTGCGCGACCTGAAACGGCAGCAACCACTGCCAATTATATACCCCAGTGAAGGACTCACCCTGGCTGCCCGCGACCATGTAAAAGACCAGTCGAAAACCGGACGTACAGGCCACCAGGGGAGCGACCGGAGTACCATGCGCGAGCGAGTTGAACGCTATGGAACTTGGGAAAAACGCATTGCTGAAAATATTGCTTACGGCGGAAAAACAGCACAGCAAATCGTTATCTACCTGCTCATCGACGACGGCGTGAGAGACCGTGGCCACCGCAAAAACTTTCTGAACCCCGATTTCAGAATGGTTGGGGTTGCCACCGGCAGTCATACAGAATACGGACTGATGAGCGTGATGGATTTCGCGGGCGGATTCAAAACAACCGAAAAATGAAACTATTGAAATACATTTTACCGTTCATGCTTCTGTTTTGTTTTGAAGGAAATGCCCAACTGCAAAAATTCACGGTCAGTGGCTATGTAAAAGATTTGTACATGTATTACAAGCCGGAAAACCCGGTTCCCGGAATTGATGCCGACCACCTGTCATCGAACCTCATCCACAACCGGCTTAATTTCAGGTGGTATGCCTCCGATGAGTTTACTTTTGCTTTGGAGGCCAGAAACCTCCTGTTCTGCGGGCAACTGGTGCGTGAATTTCCGCTTTACAAAGAATTTGTGGATACCGACCCCGGTTATTTCGATATGTCGAAAACTGTGGTATCAGGCGAAAGCTGGTTTTTACATTCCATGATTGACCGCGCCTGGGTGGATTTCACCAAAGGGAAATGGCAAATCACCGCCGGGCGGCAACGTGTAAACTGGGGAATTAATTTGGTGTGGAATCCTAACGATATTTTTAACACCTTCGACTATTTCGATTTCGATTACGAAGAACGCCCGGGTTCCGATGCCTTAAAGATTCAATACTACACTGGCGTTACATCCTCTGCCGAACTGGTTTACAAACTTCAGCGAAATGACCTGGAGGATAAAACCGAATCGACCTTTGCCGGCAGGTATCGCTTTTCAAAATTTACCTACGATTTTCAGTTCATCGCTGGCTGGATGACCAAAGACTTTGTTTTGGGCGGTGGCTGGATGGGCGACATCAAAGGGGGCGGTTTCCGCGGCGAGGTTTCCTGGTTCATTCCGAAAGAAAAAAACAGCGGCAGTGAAGAAGCCCTGGTGGCCACCGTTTCGGGCGACTACACCTTTAAAAACAGTTTGTATGCTCACGCAGCCGTTCTGTATAATAGTTTGGGCGTTACCGGAAAAGCCGGCGCACGCGAATTTTTCGACCAGAACATTTCAGCCAAACGGTTATCACTTGCCCGCTGCAATCTGTTCGGACAACTCTCCTACCCTTTTACTCCGCTCTTTTCAGGCAGTTTTTCAGGAATGCTCAACCCTTCCGACGGTTCGTCTTTTTTGGGCCCGTCATTCACCTGCTCACTCGGCAACAACCTGGAGCTAATGGCAACCGGCCAGTTATTTTTTGGTGATGAAGGCACCGAATACGGCGAACTTGGAAAAGCGGTTTATGGCAGGTTGAAGTGGGCATTTTAGCTCCAAATGCAAAATAATCAGGATAATTTCCACATTAAAAACCCAATCGTTTAGTTTTTTGAAAAAAAGGTATTTATTTTACCCCGTTAAACAGAATGCAAATTTATATGTTGGTTTGGGAAAATGAAGAATACATACCTTGATCTCATCGAACAATCGTACTATTTCCCGCAGGAAGGATTCGACCTGCAGGATGGTAATCTCACTTTCTACGGCGTTTCGCTGAAGTATCTCATTGATAAATACGGCACCCCGTTCAGGCTGATGTATCTGCCACGCATCGGGGACCAGATAAAGAAGGCCAGAAACCTGTTCCGGAGGGCTATGAAAGCTACAAATTACCAGGGCGATTACCATTATTGCTACTGCACCAAATGCAGCCACTTTCATCATGTTGTTAACAAGGCGTTGCAATACAATGTAAACCTGGAAACTTCCTCTTCGTTCGATATCGATTTAATCCTGAACCTTTACAAACAAGGGAAACTTGAAAAGGACTTAAAAATCGTTCACAACGGGTATAAAACGGAAGAATACATCAGGAAAATTATCGAGCTTACTGATTTGGGGTTTGAAAACTCAACTATTGTACTCGACAATAAAAATGAATTAAAGAAAATTCTGGCTTATGCCAATGGCAAAAAGGTAAAAATCGGAATCCGAAAAGCCATCGACGAAGAACCACAAAGTGCCTATTACACTTCCCGTTTGGGAATCAGGTCATCAGAGGTATTGGAGTTTTACCGGAACTACATTCAGGATAAAGAAAATATTGAACTTACCATGCTCCACTTTTTTGTGGATTCGGGAATTAAAGACACGTTGTATTACTGGGGCGAATTTCAGAAATCAGTGAAATTATATATCGAACTAAAAAAAGAGTGCCCCACACTGAATGCAATTAACCTGGGAGGTGGATTTCCCATTCGCAGCCACCTCGGGTTCGAATACGACTACGAATACATGATTCGCGAAATTGTGAACAACATTAAGGATGCTTGTAACGCCGAAAGCATTGAAGAACCTGACATTTACACTGAGTTCGGGAAATATACGGTAGGCGAAAGCGGCGCCACCATTTTTTCGGTGCTGGAACAAAAACAACAAAACGACGCCGAGTTGTGGTACATCATCGACAACAGTTTGATGAACACCATTCCCGATGCGTGGTCGATTTTTGAAAAGTTTATTCTGCTTCCCATCAACAAATGGAACAATGAATATACCCGCGTGAGCATTGGCGGCATCAGTTGCGACCATTCGGATTATTACAACTCAGAAGACCTGAACCAGCAAATTATGCTGCCACGATATTCCTCGCGCGAAAAGGAGCCGCTTTACCTGGGATTTTTCCACACCGGCGCTTACCAGGATTCCATCAGCGGGTACGGCGGAATCAAACACTGCCTCATTCCGGCGCCAAAACACGTTATCATCGATCGCGATGAAACCGGTAACTTTGTGGATTACGTTTACCGCACCGAACAAACGGTGGACGACATGTTTAAAATATTGGGGTACAATACTCCGCAATAACAATAAAAAGAGGCCGAA
>JAHYIT010000090.1 GCA_019429205.1 Mariniphaga sp.
CTCTCCAGTAGGTCGTGCGCAATACATGGAATGAAATCCGATTCCCAGCATGGCCAGAATATTTCCCAAATCAATCCAGTTTTGAGCAGACTTATCAATATCAACCTCGCTGTTTTTAATATAATACAAACTGATATGGTTCATTATCGGACTTTGGCTTTTCAGGGTTAAACCAAAGCTTTTCAAACGCCTGATTGCTGCAATGCCTCCGGGATTCATCAGCTCCGAAGGAGTGGATATGTGGGCCATCCACACAACTTGTATTCCATTGTCGATGGCCTGTTTCAAGAGTTCAAGTATTTTTTTGAATTTATCGCTCAGGATTAATTCAGGATGATAAGTAATTGCTCGTGAACCAATCCGAAGGGTTCTGATGTGTTTTAACTCCGTGTCGTCAATTAAAGGCATTACATAAGCCAGAAGCCGTTCGTAGGAGAGGTAGCCGGCATCGCCCCCGGTAATTAAAACATCGCTTATTTCTTTATGCTGCTTTAAATAATCATGAACCTGGCTAACACTGTGTTGCACAAACATATCTTCATCACCCCGAACCTGTGCATGGCGAAAACAATAGGTGCAAAATGCAAAACAGTTTTGCGTGGTGCTGTCAAGAATGAGTTTTATGGGAGGATATTTGTGCTGACATCCCTCCAGTATTTCCAAATGCCCTTCGTCGTTTACGTACCAGGGTTTGTTTAGCTTCTGTTTGCCATCGTGCGGGTTGGTTTTCAACTGAAAGGCCTTCACAATTTTCAGCCGCTCTGCCTCACTTTCAGCATTCATGTATAACTTTTCATCTTCCGGGTTCATCATTCCGGGCTGGGGAAAAACAAGGTGAAATTTTGTATCGTTTTCATAGTTACCCCAGTCAATTGAATTTAAGATGTGTTTGGTAGCTAAAAACCGATAGACTTCGATAAAAAACTCCCGATCTTTAATTTGCCTGATTTCGATACCATGCATTTTCAGCTTTTCAATAATTTCCCGAAACCCATTTAAACCTGTATAAAAGGTTTTACCGGTAAAAATAAAATTTCCGGAACGGTTGAAACCTGAATACTGAGGATAACAACTCTGAATCCTGTTTACCAATCCCGCCGGAAGCAAATTTTCATTTGTAATGGTTCGAATGGTTTCGGAGTTAAAATCATAGCCCTTCATGAGGGTATGAACATCAGACAGTTTATTGTCTGATTTATTTGTAAGGATATTCATAATTCTAAAATCGAAATGTTAATACCTCATAAAATTTCTTTTATTTGAATTTATATGTATTTGATAACAAAAACAATAAATCTGAAAATAAAAGACACACATTTGCTTAATGAGCAGTACCTGAAACGCTGCGAACGCAGCTAATGAGAAGCGTTGGTATCATCGAGGCACTCGGGCAACCCGATGTAAAAAAATACCGGACATTGAAATGACTGTACCATGTGCACAAGTTACGAAATGATATTTTTACCTGCTAAAAATTGCAAGTGTTTTATAACAACAAAAACTGATTTTAATATCGTTACCAAAAAAAAGTAACCAGAATTTCAAATGGGCTAAAACATTTGGCAAAATTATTATGACCAGTTACAAAAAAATCACGATTTTTACATTTTGACGCTAATCAAAAACTTTAAAACAATGAAAGAAAAACTTTTAAAAGCGATGTATCTGGCCCAAAAAGGCGACTGGAATACTGCACACGAAATTGTAAAGGACCTGGAAAATGAATATGCCTGCTGGGTTCATGCACATCTTCACCGAAAAGAACCGGATCTGAACAATGCAGCGTACTGGTACTTACTGGCTCAAAAACACATGCCAAGGTACAGCCTGGCCCAGGAATGGCAGGAGATTTTCGATGAATTATCCAATCCCGAACTCTCTTTGGATTAACAGATTTTTCAAAAGTAAAAATTCACGAAAAAGATGAAAGCAACAAATAAAATATACATATTCCTGGTGCTCACAGCCTTTGTGGTTATTTTGATTTATGCCCAGGGAATTATCATTCCTTTTATCCTTGCTATATTATTTTGGTTTATGATAAGGGTAATCAAAAAATTACTTGCGAAAGTCAAGTACGTCAAACATTGGCCCCAATGGTTACTCACGATTATCTCCTCTTTAATCCTTTTAAGCTTTTTGTTTTTGATCGTTCAAATGATTTCCATGAACATTAAGTACCTTTCAAATATGCTACCTGTTTATGAATCCAATGTGAACAAAATCGCACAGTCGATAAATCAAAAATTCGATGTGGAATTATCCAGTCTCCTAAGTGAATACATCAAGGATTTATACCTTGGAGGAATTCTCTCCAGGCTTTTTTCAACACTTACCAGTTTATTTGGAGATACTTTCATCGTGCTTATTTACCTTATATTTTTGCTCCTTGAAGAACCTACATTCTCCACAAAATTACAAGCCATGTACCCGGAAAAAGATCGCCATGAAAAAATGAAAACGATGGTTGCAAAAATCGACAAGTCAGTAAGCAACTATATTGCACTAAAAACCATGGCGAGCCTGCTAACCGGTTTCCTGAGTTATTTTGCACTGTTATTTATTGGAGTTGATGCACCTTTCTTTTGGGCTTTTCTCATATTTATCCTGAATTTTATTCCCACAATAGGTTCTTTGGTCGCAACATTTTTCCCTGCAGTTTTTGCACTCCTGCAGTTTGGTGAATTTACTCCGGCAATTCTTGTTTTGGCTATTGTAGGCGCCATTCAGATAGTGGTAGGGAATTTCATTGAACCAAGAGCAATGGGAAAAACAATGAACATTAGTCCATTAGTTGTAATTCTTACTCTTATGTTATGGGGAATGATGTGGGGAATTCCGGGTATGCTTCTCAGTGTGCCCATAACCGTAATTCTAATTATTATCATGTCAGAATTTGAGGGTACTAAACCCCTTGCTATTCTGCTTAGTCGTAATGGAAAAATTCACAAATAAAATAAAGTCAACATGATAAAAAACAGCACAAACATTCGGTCAGATTCCGTTTCCTGTCAAACTTTCCTGAAAACTAAAATCGTATTTTTCATCCCGTTCTTTTTAATCAGCTTTTTTGTGATGTCACAAAATAATGCTCCGGGAGAAAATGAAACCAACTATTTTACAGAATCAAATATCCAATACTATTCATCAGAAGAATCAGCAAGCAACGAATACATGGCAGAACGTTGCAAACTCGATATTTACTATCCTGCTGAAAAAAAAGGTTTTACTACAGTGATTTGGTTTCATGGGGGCGGAATTAACAGCGGCAACAAACACATTCCCGAAAAATTAAAGGAAAAAGGCATTGCAGTGGTTGCTGTAAACTACCGGCTAAGCCCGAAAGTAAAAAACCCGGTTTATATTGAAGATGCTGCTGCTGCCGTGGCCTGGACCTTCAACAACATTGAAAAATATGGCGGAGATGTATCGAAAATTGTTGTTTCAGGACATTCAGCCGGCGGTTACCTGGCCAGCATGGTTGGGTTGGACAAAAAATGGCTGGCAGAATTCGGTATTGATGCCAACAACATTGCTATGCTGGTTCCGTTCAGCGGCCACACTATTACCCATTTTACCATTCGCGAAGAACGCGGGATTGAAGGCACCCGGCCTGTTGTGGATGAATTTGCACCGCTTTATCATGTTCGGGCCGATGCACCTCCATTGGTTTTAATTACCGGCGACCGCGAACTGGAGATTTTGGGACGCTACGAAGAAAATGCCTACCTCTGGCGTATGATGAAAATTGCCGGGCATGAAAAAACCAAAATCTATGAACTGGATGGATTCGACCACGGGGGAATGGCCTCCCCTGCGTATGAAATACTTTTAAATGAAATAAATACTTTACAACAATGAAACAAATTACATTTTTTCTTTCGGCAATTTTAATTTTGTCCTCTATTTCGAAAGCACAAAAAACACCAACCGGTAATCCGGCAGATTTTAAAGTAAAAACCTGCCTGCATTCGGTGAGTTATGCCGGGTTCTGGCGCGGACAGGCGCGATTGACGGTTGACGAGTTTTTGGTGAAAGCCAAAGAGCTTGGCTACGAAGGTGTAATGCTGGTAGCCAAACGTCCGCATGTTTCGCCACACGATTACGACAAGGCAGCCCGTACACGGCTTAAAACGAAAATCGATTCGTTGGGTCTCACTTTGGTTGCCCTTGCCGGATACACCGATTTTACAGCCGGAATTGACAAACCCGGTATTCCCAATGCTGAAATTCAGGCCACCTGGGTAGGTGAAATTGCCGGGCTGGCCAAAGATTTGGGAACCGACATGGTACGCGTTTTTACCGGGTACGAACGTCCCGGAATTCCTTACGACAAGCAGTACGCCGAAGTAGTGGAAGGCCTGAAAATGGCGGGAAAACTGGCCGCCGAACATGGCGTTACGCTGGCTGTGCAAAACCACCACGACATTGCGTTGCATCACGATGTTATGTACTGGCTTTTAAAAGAAGTAAATATGCCCAATGTGATGGCGGGCTGGGATGCATGGTCGCCGGTGCTGGAAGGCCTCAGCCTTGAGGAACAACGCGAATCTGTTCTGAAAATGAAACCCTTCATTGTGAACACCATTGTGGCCGATTATGTAACTCATCCTCGTTTCACTTACCAGAACGAACTTACCAATTACAAAGCCGAGCAGCCGGTTATGCGCGCGGTTCCGGCGGGTAAAGGAATCATCGACTATAAAAACTGGTTTGCGGCGCTGAAGGAAATCGGCTACCAGGGCTGGGTGGTTTACGAAATGTGTGAAGTGCTCGATGGTGGAGGCTCCATTGAAAACCTGGACCGGACAGCCGGAATATTTTTGGAATATATGGAACAGTTTAAATAAATACATCAGAAACTATGAATAAAACATTTTTTACAAGCATTATTTTCTTGTTAACATCAATTTTCGTTATGGCACAAAACTACCCAAAACTTGAAGAAACTTTCCGTTTGAAACAACTGGAACCGCCTACCGGAAAAGTGCGCATGGTACTCGACACCGACACATATAACGAGGTGGACGACCAGTTTGCGCTGGCCTACGCTTTTTTGTCGAAAGAAAAAATTGAACTGGAAGCCGTTTATGCAGCGCCATTTCACAATAGCCGGTCAAACGGCCCGGCGGACGGCATGGAAAAAAGCTACGAAGAGATTCTGCGATTGTTGAACATGCTCGGCAAATCACCCGATGGGTTTGCTTTTCGAGGCTCCGACCGTTATTTGAAAGATGTGACGAAACCCATCCGCAGCGAAGCAGCGCTCGACCTGGTAAAAAAAGCCATGGCAAGCAGTCCCGAAAATCCGCTATATGTGGTGCCTGTGGGTTGCATCACCAACATTGCCTCGGCCATTTTAATAGAACCGGAAATCATAAAAAACATTGTGGTGGTTTGGCTGGGCGGCAACGGTCTTAACTGGCCGCACCAGAAAGAATTTAACCTGATGCAGGATGTGCTGGCAGCCCGCGTGGTTTTCGATTCAGGCGTGCCGTTTGTGGTCATGCCCTGCCGGCCTGTGGTTTCCCATTTTCATACAACCATTCCCGAGTTGAAATATTATTTGGAAGGGAAAAGCGAACTTTCGGATTATTTGTACAACATTGTGGTGGAATACAGCGGCGGCCGCGACGCTTACTCCAAAGTAATCTGGGATGTTACAGCAGTGGCGTGGCTTGTAAATCCCGGCTGGATAAAAACCAACCTGGTGCACAGTCCTGTACTCACCGACCAGGTGACCTTTAGTGTGGACCATTCACGCCATTTTATCCGCATGGCAGAAGAATTAAACCGCGATGCCATTTTCAGGGATTTGTTTGAAAAGCTGACCAAATAATCTTTTTTGTTGAAAAACATGAAGTACTTTTTGCAATCAGTTACAATATTCCTCTTTCTGCATTTTCAATCAACAGCACAAGAAAATTTAAACCATAAATTTTCCGGAAACTGGAGCGGCGAAATGGAACTTGCGGGTTCAAAACTGGAGCTTATTTTTAAGATTTCGCTGGAAGAGAATGGAGAGCTTTCTGCAAAAATGGATGTGCCGGCTCAGGGAGCACGCGATTTGCCGGTAAGTAAAGCCGAAGTGAAAGCCGACAGCATTTTTCTGCATGTGGCAATGATTGCAGTCCGTTTTGAAGGTCAGATGGTAAACGACACAACTGTTTCCGGGAATTGGAGCCAGGCGGGATTAAACTTTCCGCTTACGCTTATCCGGACAGAAAAAATAACTGAATTAAAACGGCCACAGACACCCCAACCGCCATTTCCGTATGTTGAAGAAGAAGTGAGTTATGAAAACACCAAAGCCGGAATAAAACTGGCCGGAACGCTTACTATTCCTGAAAATGCCAAAAATGTTCCGGCAGTGATTCTGATTTCCGGCTCGGGAGCACAAGACCGCGACGAAACCATTTTTGAGCATAAACCGTTTTGGGTGATTGCCGATTACCTCACCCGGCACGGAATTGCCGTGCTTCGCGTGGATGACCGCGGTGTGGGCGGTTCGGAAGGAAATGTAACCAACGCAACCAGCGAAGATTTTGCCGGCGACGTGCTGGCCGGAATCGAATTCCTGAAAACCCGGAAAGAAATTGAAAGTTCAAAAATCGGACTGATTGGCCACAGCGAGGGAATTATTGCTCCCGTTGTTGCAAACAAAGCAAGTGGTGTTGCATTTATTGTGATGCTGGCCGGACCTGGGATTCCGGGCGAGCAGATTCTTTACGAGCAGGGCCGGCTGATTGGACTGGCCTCGGGAATGACCGAAGAGCAAGTGGAACAAAACCGGAAAACGCAGGAAGCTATTTTCAATATTATAAAAACTGAAAAAGATTCCGCGGTACGGCTCGACCGGCTGCAGCGCACATTTACCGGCGGCATGTACCCGATGATGAATGATGACCAGAAAAATGCGGTTGACCAGAAGGTGGCCGCGGTCAATTCACCATGGTTCAGTCATTTTCTCCAATATGACCCGTATCCGGCACTTACAAAACTGAAATGCCCGGTGCTGGCACTCGTTGGCGAAAAAGATTTACAGGTGCCGCCCAAAAGTAATCTGCCGGCCATTGAAAAAGCGCTTGCCGAAGGGGGCAACAAAAATTTCAAAACCCTGGAACTGCCCAACCTGAATCACCTGTTTCAGCACTGTGTGACTGGCGCCGTTGCAGAATACAGACAGATTGAGGAGACCATTTCGCCTGAAGTACTGGAAATTGTTTCGGAATGGATTTGGGAGGTAGTAAAATAATTGAAATCAAAATTTCAAACACAAAATTATCGTTTCACAATTTTCCCGGTAAATATCTTTTTGTCCTGAACTATACGATACGAATAGACTCCCGGGATAAAATGATTCACCTCAACGTGATTGTTCTGTAAAACTTCAACCGACAGCATCTTTTGCCCGGCCATATTGAAAAGCTCCAGTTGGGCAGGAACGGAAGAATTGGGGAGTTGAACCCTGATGAAATTTTCTGCCGGGTTGGGGTAAACTTTAAGGTGATTTTCTGAATTAATTTCAACAGCATCCTGAACCGGACCTGTTGAATAATAATAGGTTTCCCTGGTGTCGTATTGCCATTTTTTATCTGCCTGATTCCAAATGTACCATAGAGTAACGAGATTTCTGCCATAATCACCGTAATCATCGTATGTATATTCTGTTTTGGTGGCGCCTTTCCATTCGCCGGCATCTGTATCCCATCCATAATCCGCCCGCATGAGAGTTCGTCCGTTTTCGTTGTAATTTGTTTCCGATTTGTTGCCCCAATATATATCTCCGTAACCTCCCCATTCCAATAAGCTGTTTAGTATTTGACGACCATCGGAATCAAAAGTCCACCGGTATTCCCGGCGAATTCTCCAGTCTCCCAAACCGGTATCCCAAACGTAATTGCCATCCAGAATATAATGGCCTGCTTCATCAAAATCGTAAGCTGTTTTCGTTAAATTCTCCCAATCGCCATAGGACGGATTCCACCACGCATTCTCATGTAAAATTTGTCTGCCCTGTTCATCATATTCATATTCATTCTTATTGGCAAAATCCCTATTTCCGGAGTCTTCATTCCACTGTGAAATGATTTGTTTAAGAATGTGGCCATTTTCATCGTATTCGTACTCTGACAACGTTCGGTTAACACTGAACACCCAGTTTTTATCTGTATCGCTCCATACATACAACGATGTCAGCGTGCGGTTTTCCAAACTGTCATATTCATATTTTTCTTTGAAAAGTTCTGTCCATTGATTCTCCATCAAGTCCCACTGATATTCGATTGTAGCCCCGAGATTTCCGTTGATGTCAAATTCTTTTTCTGTTCTTGAAGCCCCAATCCATAAACTGTCTTCCGCACTCCAGTGATATGAGCTTTGCAAAGTTTGGTTGAAATTTTCGTCGAACTCAATTTCCATTTTCTGAAGATTTACCCAAACTTTCAGAGTTGCATCCCACTGAGAATAAAACTGAAAAATCATGTTGCCTTGTTCATCATAACCATATTCTTCCCTGCTTGAGTAAACCAAAACCTTTTCCGAATAATCCAATGAATACCAGATTTTTTCTGTTACATTACCGGATTCATCATAAGTGATTTCAACCTTTCCGGATTCAATCCAGTCTTTCGAATCCTGGGCCCATACATAATTTATTTCCGACAGTTTGTTTCCTTTTTCATCGAATTCATATTCCGATTTACTTACTCCATACCACTCCTCTGAATCTTTTCGCCAGGAATAATCAATGTTCAATGTCTTATAGCCATTTTCATCGTAATCGTATTCATATTGCCTGATAAATACCCATTTCTCCAGAGTTTTATCCCATAGAGATAAAAAATAGTGAATCTGTTTTTCTTCTGAATTGTATGTAATTTCCTCTTTTTTGTTCGGGATAAGCTCGTTTGTGGAATAGTCTTTTTGATACTCTGTAATTTCAGCCTGTTTTCCATTGTCAGAATAGGTGAAAATGCTTTCCTTTTTGTAATTGTAATTTAGTCCGTTTACCGAACGACTGCCGCTATAAATCACATGAAAAATAAGTTGGCCCTCTTCGTTGTATTCCCAGACTACGGTCGGATAAATATTCCACTCTCCTGTTGAATCATTCCATGCATAAAACAGCGATTCTTTCCGGTTTGCAGTTTCTTCTGTACCGTACTTGTATTTTCCAACCCTTTCCCACTCTTCGGTTTCGGGTAAAAATGACTCGACCACAATGCTGTCGGGATTCTGATTCAATTCTTCGGAAACAACTTCTGATTCAACAGATTGCTGAAAATTTAAAGATTGAGTTTGATTGGTGTCAACTGATGTTTGTGCAATTGTTCCGCCAGCAAGTAAAGAAGCAAGTGCCAGGAGTTTTAGATTTTTCATTTTCAGCGGTTTAAAAGTAGTTTAAAAATTGATTTTGTTAAATCAAAAATAAGAAATTTTTCGATAAATAAGTATTTTAAAAATCAATTTTTTTCAAAACAGCCACCCATTCCTGCCTGCGGGGCGTTTTTAAATTCACCCGATTACTGCCGGTAACATTTTCTTCTGAAAACCACTCCCCTTTTCGCACATCCATCCATTTCAGGATAAAATCTGAATTGGTTTCCGACAAATCGAGTCCCACTTCCCCTTCGTCAGGAAAAAACACCACATACACTTCACCCGGTTTTTCTGTAAGATATGCTTCGTTTTCATCCCGGCCAGAAAGAAATTCGTTGTTGGGAGTGAGTTCCCAAAACGGACAGATTTTTTCAATTTCACGGGCAGCTTTTACGGAATTAATGGAAAGTTCACTCAATCCCAGTCCTGAGGGTGGTCTGTGAAAACGCGCCGAAGCTACGCCGCCAATCACATGCCGCCACCAACCGTCGATTCCGTTGTTGGTATTGCCGTGGGTACCTCCGTCGGCGCCATAAGTTTTTACGGTATTAATTGGTCTCGGATGGCTGGAAATGTAATTTTTCACCCACTGGAAATTATCCCAGTGTGCCTGATCCCGCTGGTGGTTGTTTTGCGAAATATCGCAGAAATCGTAAAGCCCGGGATGGTCGAACGTACGTTTGTGCTGCTCCGATTTCAGATCCCAGGCATCCCACATTTCGGTGAGGTAAACTTTTTTGCTAACCTCTTCTGATTTGGTGCGGATATACCGGGCCCAGTAAGCGCCCCACTCTTCTTCGCCCGAAGTTTCGTTATCCATACAGTATAGAATATGGCTGTGATTAAACGAATATGAAAGCATCTTATCCACAAACTGCTGCTGGAATTTCAGCAAAACCTCATTTTTTCTCTGGTTGGGTGTGGTAAAGAAAAACGGCTGTTTGTTTTGGCCGGGATGGTCGGGATATTCCAAATCCAGACCAGATTCGGCTTCAGTGTAATTGACATTGTTTTTCGGATTGTATGGATGCGGCGGCCAGTTAACGCGGGTGTAATCGAACCGGTCCCACACTTCAATCTGGACAATAATGTCGCGTTTGGCCGTTTCATTCAGAAAAAATTCAAACCGCTGCCAGTATTCTTCATTCCACTGGGTCAGATCATATTTGCCGTATTCAAGAAGTTTAAACGGATACAACTCGAATCCGCGGTCCAAGCGGTCGCTCATGGTGTTTCGCACATAGTTGGCCTCCACCGATTTCATGGAATCGAGATGCAGCACAAGCATTTCTGCCGGCCACTGAAACAGGTTATCGTCGCTGCTGGCGCCGAGCAACATCACCGGTTCGCCTTTGAACTGCCAGTACCACGGGTTTTCGGCCCAGGGCTGAATACGATCGTCAGACTCTTTTTTTGTCTGGCAATTCAGCAAAAAAGAAACTCCAAAAACAAACACTAATAACTTGATTTTAACCATTTCTTCCAACTTTAAACATTAAACTTTTGACCTGTTTTTATTTCTTTTTCAACAAAATAATCCGGTGGTCTGTTCCTTCAGGAAAGTCCAGCAGAAGCGAGGTTGTACTAACTGAGACCTCCGAACGATTTATTTCGTTTCCTGTTGATGGATCAATCCACCGGACAATCCAGGTGCCGGGCTGTAAGCCTAACTCAACAGAACCACTACCTGGGGCGCCGATCAACTGAACCACACAAACGGAAGCGGGATCGGCAAGAACATTTGCGCCGGCTCCTTCAGGAAGTTTTAAGATAATTCCGGGATTCGGGTGCATTTGCCAGTAAGGAATTTCAGCAATAAACCGCCCCAATCTCCCTATTGCTTCATGCTGAAAATCGATTACCGATTCGGGATTATCGCCTGCCGGTCGGTGATAACGGGCAGAGGCTGCACCACTCACAAACCGGCTCCATAAAACCAAATCACCACCATTTTCATCGCGCGAATAATCTTTTGAAACAATAAGCGGACGTTGGGTCCCAGCTTTATCCATTGCCTGATAGTATTGAAAAATTCGTTGTCCGCCGCCAGCGGCCTGTTGCTTTGGATCGCCAAATTCATGCCCTGAAACTCCCTGGGCAATATCCACAAAATCGTATAAAGGATCGGTGCATAAAGTTAAAGGGCTGAATTCATACTCACATTCTCCGCCGCCATCCTTGCGGTTGGTTGACGGCATTTCACCAATCATAAAATGGGCTGGAAGCCGCCCGCGGATGTATTTTGCCCAAAACCGGCTCCATTCCAAATTTGCACGGCTTTCATTTGAAACATTAACAATAATGTTCGGAAATCTCGTAGCAATGGAAAGCAGGTGATTCACATATTTTTTTTGAAGATTCAGTACTGTTTCATTTTTGGGGTCACCGGAAATGGTATTGTAAAAAGGTGCATTGCACTCTGCAGTCCCGGCCGGAAAAACCGATTCGTCATAATTTACGTTGTTTTTTGGGTTAAACGGATGTCCGTTCCAGCCATACTGTTCGCCCGGATCGTACGCCCCGCCAGGTCCGCGCGTTACCGACCAGTCGTCCCAGACTTCCAGCGAAACCACTATACGGCGTTCAAAGGCTGCATTCAGAAATGCACGCAGGCACTCTTCCCATGCCGGTTCGAATTGTTCCAGGTCATAACGCCCGTCATCCAGTCTTAACCACGGTTGCAATACTTTCGACACTGTTCCGTCGTGCATGTGATTCATCGGATCGTAGGGCAAACAACGAACGAATCCGCAAACATGGGGGCTGCCAATTTCATCCATAACTTTGGCCAGCCGGTTTAGTTGCTCTGTAAAATCGACTTCATTTGGGCGGCTAATTGGCGTCCAGCTATGGTAACCGGTTGCGCCCAGCGGAAAAACCGGGGCATCTCCCCATGTCAGGTAATGTGGATTTTGAGGCCAGGGCCTGATAAAATTGTCCATCTCATTTTGAGATTGACAACTCACCATCAACAAAACACCACATAAAAGCCAACTCAATTTATTCCACATCTGATTAAATTTTACTTTCAACTTTCACCATTAAACTTTGAACTCATTTCCCCGGAGCTCTGAATCCTGCATCTGCATCATCGAGCACCAGCACCCAGTCGAAGTTTTCGCCCACACCAGGAGGCGTAAATGTACGGGTTCCAACATTTGAAAATCTCCCTATTTTTTGTACCATTCCGTTACGCGGACTGTACCACCAGGCCATCACTTTTTTTCCGCTGATTACATCCATTCGCACTGTAAATGGTCTGCCCACCGGTGCATAAACCATCGCATACGTTCCGTTCTCATCGCGGGTGGCCACAAACCGGTAACGTCCGGCGCCGGGCACAAATGTTGTTACCTCATCGGGCACAATTACCAAATCGTCTGGAATTCGAGTCATAAACGGCCGTGATTCCATCAGCCGCCGCCCAAACTGCATTTGCCAGGCACCCTGCTGATCGAGAGCTTCGTACCACGGCATAAGCGGAAAATTTACCGGGTTGCGGCCCGGCTGCCACATTTGCCAAACCGAGTGGTGCCCGTAAGTATGACCAAAAGCGCCGCTGAACAGATTCCAGTAGAGTGGGCGGCGAACATCGGCAGAAATGGAATGTCCATATTTTTCCGCATTAAATTCAATGGGATGATCTTCATAAATCGGTTCACCATCCATCACCGGTTTTACCGGTGTGCGGTTATAATCTTTACGCGTATTTTCATAAACTCCTGTAAAATTAGGGTTGTGTCCGTTTTGGCGCATGTTGAAATCGAGCCAGTCCTCGTTGTGAAAATACTGCGACGAACCTTGCCCGCCTGTTGGATGAAAAGTAATCAAGTGTGCTCCGTTATCACCTTTGCGAAGGCCTTGTGCCATAACACGCACAATCTGACCATGAACTTCCTCTTCCAGCGGCCGGTCACCTCCCACAATCCATATAATGTTGGGAGAATTTTTATACCTTTTCCCAAGTATCTCACCAAAAACAGCCGCATTTTCGGGTGTGAAAATTTCGGGACCAACGCCCCACTTTTTATTCCACTTATCTCCCCAGGTGGGAAGCAGGCCAATAAAAAGCCCTTTTTCTTCAGCTTTTTTAATTACCCAGTCCACATGCTGAAAATAGGCCTCGTTAATTTTTGTGGGGTCGTTGTCAATCAACGGTTTTTCTCCTTCGGCATTGGGCGTGTTTAACCCGTCGAGTTCAGCCAGAACAACTGCCTGAATCACGGTAAAGCCCTTTTCCCGGCGGTTATCCAGATACTTTTCCGTTTCTTCCTTACTCAGCCGGTGAAAAAGTTCCCAGGCGGTGTCGCCCAGATAAAAAAACGGGGTTCCGTCTTCGAAAACCAAAAACCGCTTGTTTTCAGATACAATTAATTTTCCGTGAGAAAAATCAACCGAAGTACCTTTCCATTTAATTTCTTGTGAACAAACAGAATAAGACAAATAAAACAGGATTAGAAAAAGTAGTGTTTTCATGTTGAAGTTTAAATTATTCTTAGAACTGGTTTATCGAAAAAAGAAAACAAATGAATTTCGCAGACAAATCAGGAGCTAAAAATAATTAAATATTTTTTGACTTGTAGATACATATAAACCAATAAAACAATTTCCCGTTATATATTTTTTATAATTTTAGCTGCAATTTTCCAAACGGAATGAAAGAAACAAAAAGAATACTAAAATTTTTACTATTCACTGTACTGTTATTTGTTGAGGTAAAGGCATTTTCAAACGTTGCATTCTACCACTATGGAATTGAAAACGGGTTGCCGGAATCAAAAATCGTTTCCATAAGCCAGGATTCTGTCGGGTTTATATGGCTTGCAGGCGAAAATGGCATGTATCGTTTCGACGGGAACCGGTTTAACATTTATCAAACCACTTTTTTAAATTCATCGCCGGTGCCGTTTGTTCGGATAAATACTATTTACACTGATACCAAAGGTACCCTGTGGGTTGGTTCAAACGACGGACTTTCATATTTTAACTCAGCTACCAACAGGTTCATCAAGTTGGGAGAAGGCTTTGAACAACAAAGAATACTCGATATTTTTGAAGATAAAAACGGAATACTGTGGCTTGCATCAGAGTTTGGTTTGGCCAAATTTAACCCGAATACAGAAAAAACAGACTGGTTTACCGACCCCAGTTCATCGAAAAATGCTGTGTACAAAAATCTGCCGGCAAACTACATTGTTCAGATAACAGGCCAGCCCGACGGAAAAATATGGCTGGTTACTTACCCATTCGGACTCTGGCTTTTTGATCCGGAAACGGGGGAAACTGAGGACTTTAACCAAACTGACAAAACCGATTTTTCGCAGTTCAACATTTCGGAAATTCATTATAAATCAGGAACGCTTTATTTGGGAACCCTGTCCAACGGGTTTTTCTGGTTAGAACCTAAAAAGAGAGTGGTCCAACGGGAGAGTTTAAACCAAATGGCAAACGCCATTCAACATTTCAGGCAATTAAATGATTCAATTTTCTGGCTGGCTACCAATAACGGGCTATTTCAATACAATATATTAACAGGAGGATTTACACGTTATACCAACGAACCCAATAATCCACTGAGTCTTAACCGAACAACTGTAAATTACGTGTTTTTGGATATTGATGAAAACCTTTGGCTTTCGTTAGGAATCAGAGGAATTAATTACGGTATGACCAATGTTCCGTTTTCACATTTCTTAGATTCACCAGAAAAAAGCGCCTATCAACTCGCGCATAAAGAGGTTACTTCCATTCAATTTGATTTTTACGGTAACATGTGGCTGGGGTACGAATCGGGGCTAATTGAAAAACATACTTACGAACCCTTAAGTAAAAAACAATACCGGATTAAAACAAATAATTCAGATAATCAATCCGGATCTATATTGGCTATTTTTGAAGATTCCAAAAACCGGATATGGGCAGGAGGCTGGCAGTCGGGCATTAATGTTTTAATTCCGGGAAAAAATGAATTTGAACCAGCAAAAATAAAACCAGGTTCAGTTGCCCGCTTGCTGGAAACTGCCGACTTGCGTGGAATTACAGAAGATAAAAACGGAAATATCTGGATTTCTTTCCATGGAATTGGATTCGGAAAATACAATCCGGAATCTCAAACCATTAAAATATTTCGCCATGATGCGGAAAATCCATTTACCACTTTATCCAACAATTTCACCTACAACCTTTGTTTCGATGTGCAAGAAAACCTTTGGATAGCATCGGCCCATGGAATATCGAGGTTCGACCCCAAGAACGAACAGTTCACTGTTTTTTTGCATGAAGAAAACAATCCGAATTCACTGAACAGCAATACAGTTTCTGTTGTTTATTGCGACAGTTCAGGCATAGTTTGGGCAGGCACAGAAAAAGGATTAAATGTTTATTCACCCACACTGGATAATTTTATTCCGGTTTTTACCGATAAGGATTTTCCGTTTCTGAACATTGCTTCTATCCAGTCGGCTAATCCAGGAGAACTTTGGATTAGTACAAATGATGGAATTTTCAGGTTAAACCATACATGGAATTCAAGTAAAACAGAAATGGAAGTGGAGCCCACCGGGTTCAACCGTTCCGACGGGCTTTTATCATCCAATTATTTTCCCAGATCGAGTGCAACAAGTGGAGATGGTTCTGTCTTTTTTTGCGGAAATGAAGGGATTGACTTTTTTTACCCAGAAGATGTTTCAAATTATAATGAAATAAAAAACAAAGTTCTGATTACTGAAATATGGATTGATGATAAAACTATCTATCCGAATCAAATTACCGGCGAAAACAACAAAATGAACCTGGTTTTAAATCATAATCACAGAATACTTTCCATCCGTTTTACTGCATTGGGATTTTCAAATACAGGCATTAAAAATTTCAGGTTTAAACTGGATGGGGTGCATGACGACTGGGTTTATCTTCAAAATGAACAACAGGCGTTTTTCAACCATCTTCCCCCTGGAAAATATACATTTAGTGCAGAAACACAACAAAAAAACAATGAATGGACAGGTGATAATTCCACTATCGAAATTTCAGTAAAAAGACCTTTCTGGTTAACCATTCCTTTCTACATTCTTGTTGTGTTAATATCCACGGGTATTTTCTACTTCATTTTAAAAGCTCGTTCAAGGGTTCTGGTTTTACGCCAAAAAGAACTGAAAAAAATAATTGAGATTCGCACTCAGGAGTTGACTCAGAAAAACAAAGAACTTGAAATGGTCAATCAAACCAAAGACAAGTTTTTCTCTATCATTTCACACGATTTACGCAGTCCGTTTTTAGGTTTATTGGGCATATTGGAATTGTTAACCGAACCCAATATGGAATTTGATGAACCGAAACAAACAGAATTGCTTCAGGCAGCTAAAAAATCGACACAAAATACTTTTGAATTGCTGGAAAATCTGTTAATGTGGTCACGGTCTCAAATGAAAAATACCACCTGTACTATCGAAAAACACAATATCAGTGAAATTCTGAGAAAAAATATTAATCTTAAAAAAGAAACCGCACATCAAAAGAAAATCTCAATTTCGGAACACTTTGCAGATAAAATTGATGCCCTTTTCGATAAGGAAATGATTAATACCGTAATCAGAAATATATTAAACAATGCCATTAAATTTACCCATCCGGGCGGAAAAGTGAATATTCTGGCAGAAAACATAAACGGAGAAGTTAAAATCAGCATTTCAGACACAGGAATTGGATTATCAGAGAAGGATTTACTACATCTTTTTGAATTAGAAAAAATGAATCGGGCCGGAACAGAAGGCGAAAAAGGAACAGGGTTAGGATTGATAATCTCCAAAGAATTTATTGAAAAAAACAACGGTAAAATTTGGGCAACAAACAATTCCCCTCAGGGAACAATTTTTCATTTTACCTTGCCAAAACTGAAAAATTAAAGCAAGACAAACCATTCGGCAAACATTTATTTATTTTGAAAATCAGTTAAAAACCATCAAATGAATCTGACTGCAAACGTAATTGGGGCAACCGGCCTGGTTGGAAAACAACTTGTCGGGCAACTCCTCGGAAATGATAATTTTGAAAAAGTCCGGATTTTTGTACGACGGGATTTCGGCCTCAAACATCCTAAACTGGAAGAACACATTGTAGATTTTAGCGATACCGGTGCCTGGAAAAACCTGCTTACCGGCGATGTGCTTTTTTCGGCGCTGGGAACTACGCTCAAACAGGCCGGGAGCAAGGAGAAACAATACGAAGTTGATTTTACTTTTAACCTGAATTTCGCCCAAAAAGCAAAGGAAAACGGCATCGAAAATTATGTGCTGGTTTCTTCCATCGGAGCAAATGCAAAATCGAACATTTTCTACACCCGCATAAAAGGCGAACTGGATGATTCTGTGACCAAGCTGGGGTTCAAAAACCTGGTTATTTTGCGGCCATCGTCACTTACAGGCGAGCGGGATAAAACCAGGTGGATGGAAAAAATGTCGATTCCGGTTGCCCGGTTTGTCACCAAATTCGTTTTAAAAAAATACCGGCCCATATCCGGCGAAACTGTCGCACAGGCTATGATAAATGCCGTATTGAAACCCGACCCTGAAAAAACGATTTGGGAAGCAGATGAAGTATTTGAACTGGCTGCAGGCAAGTAATTTCCCTCTTTTTCTTATTACCAGGCCCGTAAAATGTGGTTTTGAATATCAATTTCTGAAAACCAAATTCAACTTTTAACGTTTACCTTAAAACATTTCACTTTAAACTGATAAATATGTACACAGGATTACTTCACACCCATAACATGTTCCGCTGGCTGGTATTAATTTTACTGGTGGTGGTAGTGGTGTATGCAATTAAAGGCTGGGCCGGCAAAAAAAAGTG
>JAHYIT010000279.1 GCA_019429205.1 Mariniphaga sp.
CTGGGTTAATTATCGGTACATTTTGATCTCCTAATATACCTCCCATAGGTATGCCATTAACAGAAACACTACCGTCCCAATAATCTTTCCAGACAAGATCTGTACCGGCTTTTGCCCAGTAAAGATGCAATTTCTCGTTTCCTGTGGAAGTCTCTTCGCCTTTGTTGGTAACTCTTAAATACACATAAACCGGATTTGTTGCGCTATATTCCGGATTCTCATGTATCTGGTTCACTGTTCCGTCATTCTGGTTTCTTATCCAGATATCGGGGCTGA
Source organism: Mariniphaga sp. (assembly GCA_019429205.1). Taxonomy (GTDB): domain Bacteria; phylum Bacteroidota; class Bacteroidia; order Bacteroidales; family Prolixibacteraceae; genus Mariniphaga. The sequence continues at coordinate 277 of JAHYIT010000279.1, forward strand.
TCCACATAGGGGTTCCGGCTTCTGCCTCATTTGGCTCAATCCCGAAATCATCCTCCAGGTCACGAATATATAGGTCAACCCCAGAGACTAGCATGTCATTAGCCGTTTTAACCATCCTGTAGCAGTTTAGTCTGCCATAGCCAAGTTCTTTCGAATGTCCCTTCATAAATTCGTTCCAGGAATAACTGTATGGACCTACTTTATCCGCTGTGTGTTTTACCAAATTATTTATTTGTATTACGCTTAAATTTGAATTGACCGATAAAGCCAGTGCTGCACAGCCGGCAACCTGTGGGGCTGCTGCAGAAGTACCGCCAAAACGCCCAGTATAAGCAAGATTGTTTGTACCCCAATCAGGTAGTTCTTCTCCCAAATCTGGTGGTGGCGTATTTAAATCAGTTGGCCATGGGTTACGCCCCTCATTACCAGAAAAGTCTATTGTCCAGACTTGACCAGACTCACCAGACACCTGATAAGGATAAGCAGAGTGTGATGGCGCAGAAATATTAATTGCTAAATCAATAGGACTATAATATGCTTTCTCATCGTTCCGATCTGACGCCCCAACAGACAATAACAATGGTATATCTGTATTTGCTGGGAATTGTGCAGGTCCATTATTCTCCCAATTATTACCAGCAGAAACAATAACAATACAGCCTCCCTCAATTGCATCTTCAATAGCATCATAAACTTCAGGATAAAAATCTTCTGAAGGCCATCCAAAGCTCATTGATATTATATCAGCTCCTTTTTCATAAGCAAAAGTTATGGCTTTTCCATAATCGTCATTTGTCTGACCCATAGCCCAATAAATTATGCGTACAGGCATAATTTTGCAATTTGGTGCAATTCCGGCAATTCCTTGTCCGTTGTCATGCTCAGCAGCAGCGATTCCGGCACAAGAGTTTCCATGATTTGTATATTGATAATCATTTCCTCCATTGTCAACGGGAGAAGGATCATCAGGGTCATTGTTAAGTTGTGGATGATTAAGAAGCTTTTCCCAAAAAATATTACTGCCGGGCAACCTGACTTGTCTTTCAGCGGGTAATTCCGGGTGGTTTTCAAGAACTCCCTCATCAATTATGGCTATTACAATATCCTCACTTCCTTTTGTGATTTCCCAAGCCAAAGGCATTTTAATATCAGCGCCAGGTGTTCCTGATTTTCCATCATTAATTTCCTGGCCAGTATTATGAAGGTAAAATTGTTTGTTGAAATATGCATCAGTTGGGATATAGCCATCATAAGGAACTGGAATTGTTGCTTTAAAAACAGGATTACAATATTTAACTAATCCTGTTTCAAAAATAGCCTTGGATATTTGCAAAGGATTATTCGTTTTGAATTTATTAAAAATGCGAGTAGATTCAGTCTCAACTAATCCAAAAGTATTTATAATGTTGTCCTTACTTGTTTCTTGAGCATCTTCTTTGAATCGTAAAATGATTTCATTGAACATAATTCTAATTGAGTTTCCTTCTATTGTTTCGTATACTGGACTAATAAAGGACAGGCCGAATAAATTTTGAATATCGTTAAATGAAGAGTTAATAATGAATATGTTTTCTCTTAATTTTTCAATTTGAATATTCTGTTGAGAAAAAAGATTTTCATCTACTCCATTTGGAAATTCAACAACATAACGATCAGGTACTATTTTAAGGTAAACTTTTCCTTTTTGAGTATAGTAAAAGTCATCATAAGTTTGGTTATACGCAACTTGTGGAATTAAGAACAAAAGTTGTACGAACAATATGTTAATCAGATTTTTCATTTTCTTATGGGATTAAAGTTAGTAAATTCTCTGAATTTGTATTTGATTATTTAATTAATTCTTTTTAGTCGGTTACATCCTGTGCAATTAATATTGCTTATGTAACCACAACAAAAATTTAAATTCAGAAAAGGAAAAGTCTGTAAATAAACGGGTATGTTATAAGTAAAAACAGTCGGTTTTTGCAAATGGTCGGGGGGTAAAATACTGATATTCTGAGCTTTACAAAAATACATTTTGGTTTTATGGTTGAGGAACATTATAGCTTTTCTTCCTTGCAACATCACTTTACAATTTTGGAGAGGTAAAGTTAAATGGTTT
>JAHYIT010000004.1 GCA_019429205.1 Mariniphaga sp.
AATGTAATTACAAATCCGTTTTGGTTGAAAAAAGAAACAAAATCTTTTAGAATTTCATAATCGTTGCGGCCCGGAATCAGTTCAATGGAATACACATCGTTTTTTAGGAGTTCCTCAAGCAACTTTTCTTTATTCCCCTCATAGTCGGTGAAATTTCCCTGGGCATCATCAAGCAGAACCGGGTAACAGGGAATTCCGCCGGCATCAATAATAAGCTCAATAACCTCATCCAGCGAAAGAAATGCTTTTGGGTCTTCGGGAACAAAAGCTGTCCCGCCCGCTTTCAGCAGGTTGCTTCTGATTTCATTTTCTATTGATGCAGCACGTCCTAATGGCGCCTTCAGTGCCTTCCCTGAAAATAATTTTTCGAACAGTCGTTTCCTTCCGTCAGCCGTACTCTCTTCTTTAAAAATCTCCAATCGGATGGCCTGCGCAATGTGTCGTTCGCGGAAAAGGTTTTTAGCCAGTTTTTGCTGAAGTTCTGCCGCATCAAAATGCAAACCGATTTGGTTCTCTGCAAAAAATGCATTTAGTTTTTCCACCATCTGGTAGGTTTGCCGGTTGCTTTCTGTTTGCAGTGTATTAATTTTTTCACGGGAACTTTCACTCATTTTCACCGGATACCGCAACCCTTTCCCGCTGAAATAGGTACGGCCCGGATTATTGGGATCGTTCACCCGGATTCCTGCCTCCTGCAAATCTTTCTGCAACCCAATGAATTCGATATTGAAGAGTGGAAATACTTTAGAATTTAAAGCCATTTCGGCAAACTCTTCATAACCGTCGGTGGTATAAAAATCATTGATTCCCAATACGCTAATTCCCTCATACCTTGCCATTTGAAAAGCCAGGTCGATACTTGAAAAGGCGCTGAATGAGTGCGGTGTATGAATATGTCCGTTGATTTCGGGAACCGGTTGTCTTTTTTGATTTTTGTGCCATTCCAGCAGTTCTTTTTTTTCAGGGAATGTGCTGAAAATACTTTCTTGTTTTTCCATTATTCTTTACAGACTTAATTTCCTGCAAAATACGAAAAGAACGCCTAAATAGCCGTCCTTTGGTATCCTGTTTTTAAGAAAATGAGAGGTTTAGGTTTCTTGTTTTAATAGATTTTTTACATCGGAATAAACCCTATCTGCAATTTCAAATACATTTCTGCAAATTTTCTCATTGGGTTCAAAATCTGGTAAAACACTTCCTAAAAGTTTTCAACCAGATTTTAGTTTCTTCTTTCATAAATTACCTCCCCAAGGTTAATCTCATTAAGAAATGTTCCAAATGAGTTTTCCTTTATTGGAATAATATCCAAAGGAATTATTTTGGCAATGTCACGAGTCAATTTTCGATACTTTAAAGAAAGATTTAAATACTTTTCTTTACTGTTCTGAAAAACTGAAACATCTAAATCTCTTGGAGATTTAGAATTTAAAAATGAACCGAAAATAATTATCCTGAAAACCTCTTTTTCTTTCGATAAAGTTTCTTTCAGTTTTTCTTTTATATACAACTTTTCTTTTTTATTCATAACTTTCAGGCACTTATTGCAAAAGTAATAATTTGTAGGCAACTCGAGAACAAATATAGCTTGAATTTAGGAGTTCATTATATGAAAAACATCCGACCTCTTTTTTTGTTAATGTCCATAGAATCCCTGCTAAATTTAACATTCATTAAAATCGTGAAAAAAAAGAAGTTATGTTTTGGTAATTAAAAAAAAGAAAATACTTTTGCAGTCCCGATTATTGTCCGTACTTACAAATAGTGTAAAAGATTGATTTTCTTTGGATAACAGACTTCAGGAAAGCCCGAAAAACCTGAAAAAAACCAAAGAAACATGTTAAATGTTGAATAAAAAATTTAGGACGAGTGGATACATTGAGTTACAAAACCGTTTCGGCAAACAAGGCAACCGTTAATAAAGAGTGGGTGCTGATTGATGCTGAAAACATGGTGCTGGGCCGTTTGGCCAGCGAGGTTGCAAAAATCCTCAGGGGCAAACACAAGCCCGAGTTTACACCGCACGTTGACTGCGGCGATTACGTAATTGTGATCAATGCCGAAAAAGTGCAGCTAACCGGTAAAAAAATGACCGACAGGGTTCATTTCCGTCACAGCGGTTATCCGGGTGGACAAACAACCCAGACTCCGAAGCAGATTTTGGATAAGTACCCTGAAAGACTGGTTGAAAAAGCCGTTAAGGGGATGTTGCCAAAAAACAAGCTGGGAAGAGAGTTGTTCCGCAACCTGCATGTAGTTGTAGGTGCAGAGCACAAATATGAGGCTCAGAAACCAAAAGTTGTTGATTTAAGTACGAATTAATTTTGAAAAATGGAAGTAGTTAATACAATAGGGCGTAGAAAATCAGCAGTTGCACGTATTTACGTGAACGAAGGTAAAGGAAATATTACCATTAATAAACGCGAGTTTAAAGAGTATTTTCCAACCACCACCCTGCAGTACATTGTTACCCAGCCGCTAAATCTGGTTGAGGCAGCAGAAAAGTATGACATCAAAGTAAATCTGGATGGCGGCGGTATTAAAGGACAGGCAGAAGCATTGCGCCTGGCTATTACCCGTGCACTGATGCAAATTGACCCGGAATCGAGAAAAGATTTGAAAGCTGCTGGTTTTGTTACCCGCGACCCACGCGAGGTGGAACGCAAAAAACCTGGTCAGCCAAAAGCAAGAAAACGGTTCCAGTTCTCAAAACGTTAATATTTTTAATTGTCAAATTATATGGGTCTAAAACGGTTGAGACTTCCGAAAAACCGGAACTACTCAACGGTTGCTTTTAGAAACATAAAAAAGTAAACAGATGCCAAAAGTATCATTTCAGGAATTATTGGATGCAGGTGCCCATTTTGGCCACCTGAAAAGAAAGTGGAACCCGAACATGGAGCCATACATCTTCATGGAAAAAAACGGGATTCATATTCTCGACTTACAAAAAACAATCGTAAAAATCGATGAAGCGGCTGCTGCCATTAAGCAAATTGCCAAATCGGGCCGCAAAGTTCTTTTTGTTGCCACTAAAAAACAGGCCAAAGAACTGGTTGCAGAACAGGTAAAAAGCGTTGGAATGCCATACGTTACTGAACGTTGGCCAGGTGGTATGCTAACCAACTTTCCTACCATCAGGAAAGCAGTGAAAAAAATGATTTCCATCGACAAACTCGCTAAAGACCCGAGTTGGGATAATCTTTCGAAAAGGGAAAAACTGCAGATTGGCCGTCAAAGAGCAAAACTGGAAAAAATTCTGGGTAGTATATCCGATCTTACCCGTTTGCCTGCAGCCTTGTTCATCGTTGACGTGATGAAGGAAAAGATTGCCGTTCGTGAAGCTCACCGATTGGGAATTCCCGTATTTGCAATCGTGGATACCAACTCGAACCCTGAAGGGATCGACTTTGTAATTCCGGCCAACGACGATGCCTCACAATCCATAAAACTCATAGTTGGGGCTATGGTGGAAGCCGTTCGCGAAGGACTGAATGAAAGAAAAGCCGAAAAGAAAGATGACGAGGAAGTTCCACGGAAAAAAAGCCGCAGAAAAGTGAAGAGAGATAAAGCTCCTGAGGCAAAACCGGTTGAAGATAAAAAAGTTGAAGACAACGAAGATGTTGTTGATGATAATGAAGATTCCGGAGACGAAGAAGAATAGCGTGTAGCTTTTCGCATTTAAAAATCATATTAAAAATAAGTTTTATGTCTTTTACAACAGCCGACGTAGTAAAACTGAGAAAAGTAACCGGTGCAGGGATGATGGATTGCAAAAGCGCCCTGGCCGATGCCGATGGTAATTTCGACAGAGCGCTCGATATTATCCGCGAAAAAGGAAAATTAGTTGCCAGCAAACGTGCCGACAGGGATGCCACCGAAGGTGCAGTTCTGGCTAAAACAACTGAAGATAAAAAGCTTGGTGCGCTGGTCGTATTGAACTGCGAAACCGACTTTGTAGCAAAAAATGAAAATTTTGTAGCTTTTGCTGATAACATTTTGAATGTGGCACTGGCTCAAAAACCAGAAAATCTGGATGCTTTAAAAAGCCTCAAACTTGACAGCAGAACAATTGAAGCTCAGGTAACCGAGCAAACCGGTGTTATTGGCGAAAAACTCGATCTTTCCTACTACGGAAAAATTGAAGCTGAAACAATGGTAAGTTACATTCACCCCGGTAACAAACTGGCCACTTTAGTTGGTTTCAGTAAAGCCGGCGTTGACGAACAGGTTGCCAAAGATATCGCTATGCAGGTTGCTGCCATGTCGCCTGTTTCGGTTGATACTGATTCCATTCCCCAGGATGTTATCAATAAAGAGCTGGAAATTGCCAAAGAAAAATTCCGCCAGGAAGGCAAACCCGAAGCTATGCTCGATAAAATTGCACAGGGTGCGCTTCAGAAATGGTACAAAGAGGTTACTCTTTTGAACCAGGCTTTTATTAAAAACGGAAAAATGACTGTGAAAGATTACCTGGCACAATACGACAAAGATTTGAAAGTTACAGGGTTTGAGCGTTTCGCGCTTGACGGGTAATTAATTCGAAAACAATATTTTAAAAGAAGCTATCTGGAAACGGGTAGCTTTTTTTGTTAGCTTTTTATACAAAACAGTATAACATTTTCGATAAAAGCTGTGCCGTCTTATTGTAAAGAAAGCAAGATGAAACCGGACAATCCCATTTTTCAATTGAGAAAAGTTTATTTAACAGAAAAAGAAATGTTTTAAAGAACGAAAAAATCTATGTATATTCAGTTGCTTAAAACCTGATTTGGAATACCAGGAAATGATAAATGTAAATAAGTGCAAAACACAAAAAACATATCAGAAAGTATAAAAATCAAGGCAAAGGAGCTGGGTTTTCTCGAATGTGCTATCATTCCTGCAGATTTTTTGGATGAAGAAGAGAAATATTTCAAAACCTGGCTCGATGCCGGCATGCACGGCGAAATGGGTTACATGGCCCGCAATGTTGAAAAACGGCTCGATCCCCGGTTACTTTTGGAAAATGCCAAAACCGTAATTGTTGTCCTCCAGAACTATTTTCCCCAAAAAACACAACAAAACCCCGATGCGCCGGTACTTTCAAAATATGCTTATGGCACCGACTACCATTTTGTGATGAAAGACAAGCTAAAAAAACTGCTGGCTTTTATTCAGGAACAAGTTGGACCTTGCAACGCCCGGCCATTTGTGGATTCGGCGCCGGTGCTTGAGCGTGCCTGGGCCAGCCGCGCCGCACTGGGTTGGGTGGGAAAAAACAGCAACCTCATTTCAGTACAACACGGCAGTTTCTTTTTTATAGGCGAACTCATTCTGGATATTGAACTGCCTTATGACAATCCAAAACAAGTTGCCGATCATTGCGGTACCTGCACCCGCTGCATAGATGCCTGCCCTACCAAAGCCATAGTAAACAACCGGGTGGTAGATGCCCGCAAATGTATTTCTTACCAAACTATTGAATTAAAAGGCGACCTGGATGAAAACCTGAAAGGAAAGTTTGAAAATCGAATTTTCGGTTGCGATATTTGTCAGGATGTTTGCCCTTGGAACCTGAAGTCGAATCCTCATGATGAAGAGAGTTTTCAACCTCATCCGAAACTTCTTGAACTTTCAAATGACGACTGGCACCAAATGGAACGACCATTTTTTAACGAACTTTTTAAAAATTCGGCTGTTAAAAGAGCTGGTTTTAAGGGCATAAAAAGAAATCTGAAATTTGTGGAATCTGACATCAATGGCTGAAAAATACGAATATGAAACCATACTTTTCATCAGGATTCAGGGAAAACATGAATAAAATTGTCATTTAAACGTAACTGCTACTTGTTTCAGTTATATTACAAATTATACAAACAATTCAAGGCCATGGTGTTCAAAATAATTTCAATCCTGATTTTTATTCTCTTTTTCAACCCCGTTTCAAATGCACAGGATATTGAATCGTGGATTGAAAAAAACGAGAAACTTCCGGCAGAAAAAATTTACCTGCACACCGACCGCGAATATTATTTTACCGGCGAAACGATTTGGTTTAAGGCCTATTTAACCGACAGCCGTTCGGGCCGCCTGATTCCCGGCGCTGAAAACATTTACCTTCACCTGACAGACGAAAACGGAAGTTCAACCATTAAGCAAAATATTTTAAGCATAAACGGTGTGGTTGCCACCCAAATAGAATTGCCCGACACATTAAAGCCGGGAAATTATCTCCTTCAGGCATTTACTGATTATTTGCTTAATTTTGGTTCCGAGGCATTTTTCAGCAAAAATCTCAGTATTTCAAAGCCTGCACTTTCGTTGAGAGCTATTAACAGCCGGCAGCAAATGCGCGCCAATATCCGTATGGTAGCAGATGTTTCATTTTTGCCCGAGGGCGGAATGATTCTGGAGGGCCTATCCAATCTTGTTGCATTTAAAGCGATTGACAAAGACGGATATGGAGTTGAAGCAACCGGCTCTGTTAGAGATGAAACAGGAACAGAACTGGTTTCATTCACTACTGATTACAACGGAATGGGATTATTTTTTATGACTCCCGAACCCGGGAAAACCTATCATGCAGAAATAAACGGATTTCCCTCGTTTCATTTCCGGTTCGACTCACTCATTGTTAATGAAGGCATTAAAATTCAACTGGTTAACCAAACCAGCAGGGAACTGATTGTTAACATTTCAGGAAATTCTGAAAAATTTTCCGGTGAACCTTTTTATCTGGTAACCATGCACCGCGGGCAAACTGTTTTTTACCAGTCGTTCAAAATGGAAGGTCAAAACCATTTATTGAAATTTAAAAGTAGTATGCTGAAAGGAGGCATCAACCAGTTGATTTTACTCGATAAAAATTTGAAGCCCATTTCTGAGCGGCTATTGTTTTCAGATAATCTCAATTTAAAAAACCTTGAGGCTAATGTTAATAAAAACATATTCTCACCTCGTTCAGTGGTTAAACTGAATATTTCAGAAAATGAAAACGAACAGGAGGTTTCGAATCTCTCAGTTGCCGTGGTTCACGAAGATGCTTTTTCTGAAAACGGTGCATCTCAAAATATTATGTCGGCTCTCTTAATCGAATCAGAGCTAAATGGTTTTATTGAATCGCCGGCCGATTTTTTTAGGGATAACGAAATGAGTGCAACAGCCAAACAGCGCCTGCTCATGCTTACAAATGGATGGAGCAGCTATCTCTGGAATCAGGCACCGGCAGCAAACGAACCACTTATGCACAAACAGTCAGCCGGCTTGGAATTGCACGGATTAGCAACCGAAACAGCAACAGGCCAACCTTTAAAAAACGGTGAAATTACCTTAATTATAGAAAAAGACAGGGAAATGGCATTTCTTACCCAAAACACTGATTCCGAGGGATATTTCACTTTTTCGGGATTGCTTTTTAACGATACGGCTAATGTTTATGTTCAGGCCAAAAACGAACGCGGAAAACAAAATACTGCCATTAAATTAATTCCACAATTTAAAATGCCAATTCACCTTGAAAAACAGAAATCGCTAACAACAGAATTGGCCATTCCGAAAGAATTGGATATGCAAAAATACAATCAGCAGATAGCCTTAACAAACTACTTCAGAAAACAGCAACGCCTGAGTCCTGATAATGAGGTTGATATTTCCAGTAACAATGTTTCAGCAGATGGCCATTTCAGAATTTACAACAAAGCCGATCAGGTGATTGAAATTTCTGAATCTGAAACATCGTTCGGAAATATTCTCGATTTTTTAATCGGAAAAGTTGCCGGGCTGGATATTAACAACGACAATGTGATTATACGGGGAGCAAGCAATATAGACGGAAATTCAACACCCCTTTTCCTGGTTGATGGCGTTCCGCTCACCACTGGCAGTTTTTCAGGTTTGCCCGAAGAAATTGGGCAAAATACTGAAAATGAGTTAAAACCTGGAAAAACTTCAGCAATTGATAAAATTAAATCCATCCCACTTGGCGATATTGAAAAAGTTGAAATATTAAAATCGCCTCAAAACCTTGCAATTTTTGGTATTGAAGGCGCCAACGGGGTGATTGCTGTTTATACCCGCAAAGGAAAATCAACAGTTTCTTCTGCTATGGCCAAAGGAGTCATCGAACAAAAAATTGCAGGATATTCTTCATTCAAAAAATTTTATGTGCCAAAATATACTCCTGAGAATGAACACACCGAAAAACCAGATTTCAGAACCACACTTTTTTGGGACCCGGAAATTACTTTACAAACCGGAAATACAGAACATGCATTTTTCACATCTGACCAAACCGGGAAATACAAAGTAATTGTGGAAGGAATTAGTGAATCGGGCAAAATTTGTATAGGAAGTACTGAACTTGAAGTGGTTGAAGATTCGGATAATTGAATTATTGGCACTGTTAATCAAAGTTCAATTTTTGAATAGAATTTGCTAATTTTGAAAAAAAATGCATATGGAAAACTTTTTAAACAGAATTACAATTGATTCCGAAATCTGCCATGGAAAACCAACCATCCGTGGATTGAGGTATCCGGTGGAAAATATGCTTGAATTATTAGCTTCCGGAATGACGATTGAAGAATTATTAACCGACTATCCGGATTTGGAGAGGGAAGATTTTCTTGCTTGTCTCGAGTATGCTGCTAAACTCACCAATATCAAGAGTATCCATAAAATTGCCTCGTGAAATTTATTACCTGAATTGATTTCGCGGAGTAATCTGGTAGAAATTAGCCAAACAGATATTGCAGAACAAAGCTGAATCAATAAAAAGGAAGTAATATTATTTCTATTTCTCAGGCCAAAGCATTATCCAAATCTGCAATCAAATCTTCCACATTTTCAATGCCCACCGAAAGACGCATCATGGTATCACGGATGCCTGCTTCCCGGCGTTTTTCTTCCGGAAATTCGGCATAAATAGTTGAATACGGATGAATTATCAACGATTTATTATCATTCAAGTTGGTTGCCCGGCGGATAATCTTCAACCGGTTCATAAATTGAAAACAGGCAGCTTTCGATTCCAAATCGAAACTCATAATGGTTCCCGGAATGCCGTTAAAGTATTTTTCAGTCAGCTTAAAGCCAGAATCATCCTTTAATCCGGGGTAATCAACAGTTTTTACTTTAGGGTGCGACTTTAAAAATTGTCCCAGTGCCAAACAGTTTTTGTAACACTTTTCCACCCGAAGTTCAAGGATATCCAGACCCTGAATCATAAATTTTGCGGTTTGGGGCGCCATGCTTCCGCCGGTGTTCCGGTAAATGTTTTTGCGCAGTTTGGCAATAAAAGCATTTGCGCCGAACTTTTCTGTGTATTTCGAAAAATTGGGATTTAATTTCCAGTTGAAATTTCCATGGTCGATTATGACACCACCGAACCCTGTACCGCCTGAAATGTGTTTGGTGACCGACACCACTTCAATATTCACTCCCCATTTTCCTGCCCTGAAAACGTTTGGTGGTGTGAGTGTACTGTCGGCAATAAGCATCAAATTATGTTTGCGGGCAATTTGGGCCAGCATTTCAATATCTGCAATTTCAAGTTGCGGATTGGTAACTGTTTCAAAATAAATGGCCCGGGTTTTTTCATCAATCAATTTTTCAATTTCTTCTGGTTGTTTCAACTTTGATAAACGAACTGCCAAACCAAACTCAACCAGCGTTTGTGTAAAAAGTGCGTAGGTATGTCCAAACAACTGATGTCCGGCAATGATGTTTTCGCCAGATTTTGTTATTGCCAGAATAGTGTCTGAAATTGCAGCCATTCCCGAGCTCACGGCAAGCACTGCATGGCTTTGGGTTAATGCTTTCAGTTTAAGTTCAAAATATTCCACTGTTGGACTGGAAGATCGCGAATAAACATGCGCAGCATATTCTCCCCTGAAATTGGCTTCGATTTGTTCAGCCGAATCAAACTCAAACGCTACTGCCTCATAAAGCGGCATTTGCAGACTTTTATGCGGATCTGTTTTTGAATAGGGAACGTTCAGCGAACGAGTGGTAAATCCTTGTTTCTTCATTGAAATTTTTTAGTTGGAACAATTTTAAGTAACATTCAATTTAGTGCATAGTTCAAACCAAACCCAAATTGAAATAGTGGCTGCCTGCTGTCGTATGGAACATCTTCCTTTTGCTGCCTGACGGCTTCCATCGAAGAAGGAAGTTCAAACGGCATTTTTCCTGTGGGATTAAACTTCCCAAAAACCACATCGAGAACGGCATCGTCATAAGCGCCAAAATCACATAGCAATCCGGCAGCATGTTCAGCAATTTCAGGAATTACAGCCGGTCGATCCAGGTAGATGCAAACCACAGTAGGTTTCTGTTCCATAATTTTCAAAATACGCGAAAATTCCGGTTCTTTAAAATCGAGGTCGCCCTGATGGAACAGCCGTTCAATAAAATCGCCGGTTCGCGGTTCCCATGGCGCCTGTAAACGCAGCACAGCAACATCAGCATCGGCCAAACTATCAACCACAAGGGCATATTTTTGCGCCGTTTCTTTTTTAATGTTTTCAATATAAATGCGGGTGTTGTTTGCCAATGGAAGCACGAATAAACTATCGGCAAGCATCTCATTCTTAAGTAAAACAATCGATTTCCGTTGTGCTTGTTTACCTTTCTCAACAAATTCAGTTTTCCCGACAATTCTTTCTGCTTCGGTCGCATCAACAAACGGATTATCGAATAATCCCATTTGAAATTTTGCCCTGAGCAGTCTTTTTACTGACTCATCGATACGGTTTTCAGAAATTTTTCCTGCTTCTACCAGTTCAATCAGTTCCCTGGTATTGTTATTGCCGCCAAACTGATCCACGCCGGCTTCAATAACTTTTTGAATCCGTTCGCTTACAGTCAGGTTTTCCACTCCCCAGCTTTTGGCTTCCACAATTTCACTTCCGAGCAGTTTAAATCCCTCTATAATTCCCCAGTCTGTGCAAACAATTCCATCGTAACCGTATTCTTTACGCAACAAGTCGGTAATGATTTCGCGGTTAAAACTCATACCCACATCTTCGGTAGTTTGTCCCGTCGGCACGCCGTAATAGGGCATCATCATTGCCGTTCCGGCTTTCAGTGCAGCCTTAAAAGGGATTAAGTGATAATTGAAATTGTTTCCCGGGTAAATCTGTCCTGCGCCGTAACTAAAATGGGCATCTTCGCCTTTTTCCTGTGGACCACCGCCCGGCCAGTGTTTGGTCATGCAGGCAACACTTTCTTTTCCAAAAACTTCACCCTGAAAACCATAAATATATGCCGCAGTGAGTTTCGCCGAAAGGTACGCATCTTCGCCAAAAGTTCCGTTTACACGCGCCCACCGTGGCTCCGTGGCCAAATCGGCCATGGGGTGAAGCGCGGTGCGAATTCCAACCGCCCGGTATTCCGCATTGGCAATTTTCCCGAATTCAACTACCAGTGCTGAATCAGCAGTAGCAGCCAGGCCAACAGGTTCCGGCCATTTTGAAAAGTCGCTCCCCAGCAAATCAGAGCCAATAAAATTGCTGATGCCGTGCCGGGGGTCGGAGCTAATGGTAACCGGAATTCCCAATCGGGTTTGTGCTGCAATTTCCTGCAGCCGGTTTTGCCATTCGGCTAATTTGCGCGATTCAGGAATAGCAAACAGATTAAAATGGTTGATTTTATGATTAACCAGCAAATCCCACGTTGAGTGCATACTGAAGGCTTTCAGGTTCGGTTTCCCAAGTATTTCACCTTCGGAACCCACGCCAATGGGCGGATGCCACATCAAACCCACTTTTTCATTCAATCTCATCTGTTTCAAAAGGTCGTTCACCCGTTCTTCCACAGTTCTGCGGTGGTCTTCATAAACATCCAGACTGCCATTTTTATTCAGGTCACGAAATTGGTGCCCGTTTTCGTTTAATACCGAAACATCAGCAAGTTCTTTTTTTGCCTGCATATTCAATATTCCGTAATAAAGATGAAAAGCGATAAAAGCCAGAACCAGTAACGCTCCCAATCCAAGAATCAATCGTCCGGAAAACCTTATAAATTTCTTCATTTTCAGCAAGTTTAAATTTCATTTCAAATGTAAAAAATATGATTTGATTTTCAGTAGATTAACTTACAATTTAAAAAATATTAAATGCTACATAAATGATTACGGAATTTCAAAACGTTATATTTGTCCATATTTTATTAATAAAAGAAAATGGTCGCAAAACGCCCTGTAAATAAAACATATAAAAAAAAGAAAACCCGGCATAAAAAAAGTAAGCACAGTAAAAAACGGTTTTGGCAAAAGATTTTAAAATATTTCCTTCTACTGTTTCTTGCCGGCTTGATTGCCTTTTTCATTCTTTTTGCAGCAGTTTTTTTCGGATTTACCGGGCACGTGCCAACCTCGGCACAGTTAGTCGAAATAAAAAATCCACAGGCATCGGAAGTTTTTTCTGAAGATGGCAAACTGTTGGGCCGGTATTACACTGAAAACCGGAGCAACGTTCGGTTCGATGAAATTTCGCCCAACGTTATTAATGCACTGATTGCAACTGAAGATGCCCGTTTTTACGAACACCGGGGAATTGATGAAATTGCACTGCTTAGGGTGCTGTTTAAAACTATTTTGCTTGGCGACCGGAGTTCCGGGGGAGGAAGTACACTAAGTCAGCAAATGGCCAAAAATCTCTTTCCCCGAAACGATGTGGGAATACTTTCCATGCCGGTGAACAAACTGCGCGAAGCCATTATTGCCTATCGGCTGGAACGAATTTACACCAAAGAGGAAATCCTGACACTTTACCTGAATACGGTACCATTTGGCGAAAACATTTTTGGAATTGAAGTAGCTGCTGAACGCTATTTCAGTAAAAAACCACAAAATTTAGCTATAGATGAAGCCGCCGTTTTGATTGGGATGTTAAAAGCCAACAATGCCTATAATCCGCGTATTAATCCGGATCGCTCGAAAGAGCGACGAAACCTGGTCATTTCTTTAATGGTTAACAACGGTTACCTTAGCGAAGAGGAAGGCAACAAATACAAAGAAAAACCACTGGAAATAAAATACACCCGAATTTCATTTAACGAGGGCCCGGCACCATATTTCCTGGAAATGCTGAAACCCGAATTGCTGGAGTGGTGTGCCGGCAACGCCAAAAAAAATGGTGACCCCTGGAATCTGTACACCGATGGGTTACGCATTGAAACCACGTTGAATGCCGATTACCAGTTTTATGCACGGCAATCGGTTACCGAACACATGAAAACATTACAGGGAGTTTTTGACAAACACTGGGAAAATGCAGAGCCCTGGAGGGGAAACAACTCCATTCTGCAAAGGGCAGTTCATCGAACCGACCGTTATAAAAAAATGGTAAAAGCCGGATTTTCGCAGGAACAGATTGATACCGCCTTTCAAAAAAACATAACTGCTTCATTATTCACCTGGGATGGCCTGAAACAAGTGGAAACCACACCGCTCGACTCAGTAAAACATTATCTGCGCCTTTTGAATACCGGCTTCCTGGCACTTGATCCCAAAACCGGCGATATAAAAGCATGGGTGGGCGGAATTGACAACCGGTTTTTTAAATACGACCACGTGCTTTCGAAAAGGCAGGCTGGCTCCACGTTCAAACCTTTCGTTTACCTCTCAGCACTTGAAAACGGACTGAGCCCTTTCGATTATTACCCGGCAGAACAACAAGTTTACGAAGAATTCGATAACTGGTCGCCTTCCAATTCCAATGGAAAACACGACGGATATTATTCCATGGAAGGAGCGCTGTCGCAATCGGTAAATACAGTAGCCGCTGAAGTGATTATAAAAACCGGAATTGAAAACGTTATATCAACGGCCAGGGAACTGGGCATTGAGGCAGATTTGCCCAAAGTTCCGTCGCTGGCATTGGGAGTAGCTTCCATGAGTTTGAAAGACCTGCTGTTTGCTTATTCCACCATGTTAAACGGAGGGATTAAAACAGAACCTTATTATCTCCGGTCAATTTCTGATAACGAAGGAAATTTACTGGCCGAATTTGAACGTCCTGCAACACAAAAAACAATGCTGAACGAAGTAAACTGCCGGCTTGTAACCCACATGATGGAAACAGCAATTAACGAAGGAACCGGAACTGGAATTCGATCTTCCTACCGCATATTCAGCGATTTTGCAGGAAAAACCGGCACAACCCAAAACCATTCCGATGGCTGGTTTGTTGGCCTCACTCCCAATTTGGTAACCGGTTGCTGGGTGGGTTCAGAAGATCCAGGTATTCATTTCAGAACAATTACATACGGACAAGGCTCCTTTATGGCATTGCCTGTTGTTGGTAAATTTTACCATAAATTATACAATGATCAGCGATATCAAAAACTGCAACTGGCTAATTTTCCTGACCTGGAAGAAAAATTACTTGCAGATTTAAATATTCCGCGCTATAAAGATGTTCTTGAAATTGAACGGCCGGACAACCTGCTTGACCGGATTTTTGCAGGAAAAAGCAAAGAGGAAAAACTTCGGGAAATCCAGCAGCCAGAAACAGTTGATGAGAAAAAAGGACTCTGGAAGTCCATAAAGGGTATTTTCAAAAAGAAAAAATAATTTCTCTATCTTTATAAAAAAAGAACATGACTAAAAAATTACCAAAACTTATTCAGGACGACATGTGGCTAAACCCCTTTGCTGATGTAATTATTAACCGGAATGAAGCAGCCTGTAAAAAAGAAAAAGAATTGGCCGGAGATAAATCTGTTTATGATTTTGCCAGCGGCTATCTCTATTTTGGCCTGCATAAAACTGAGTTTGGCTGGGTTATGCGCGAGTGGGCTCCAAATGCAACACATTTATATTTGATTGGTTCGTTTAACAACTGGGAAGAACAAAAACAATATGCCTTTTCGCCGGCTGAAAACGGTGTTTGGGAACTCAGCTTAAACGAAGATGAGTTAAAGCATGGTGACCTTTATGCACTTTCCATGCATTGGTCAGTGGATTACGGGAAACGAATTCCGGCCTGGGCGAACTACGTAATCCAGGATCCGGAAACCCATATTTTCAATGCAAAGGTTTGGCGACCGGAAAATCTTTATGAATGGAAAAACAACAATTTTAACGGATCATCAGAACCACCTTTAATTTACGAAGCACACATTGGCATGTCGGGCGAAGAAGGCCGTGTACATACTTACAATGAATTCAGGGAAAACATGCTGCCCCGGATTAAAGCCAACGGGTACAACACAGTTCAACTGATGGCCATTCCCGAACACCCCTATTATGGAAGTTTTGGGTACCACGTTTCCAGCTTTTTTGCACCGTCATCGCGGTTTGGAACCCCCGACGATTTGAAACGTCTCATTGATGAAGCGCATGGAATGGGGTTGACGGTAATTATGGATATTGTGCATTCTCATGCCGTAAAAAACGAAGCGGAAGGCCTTGGAAAATACGACGGTACCCGTTACCAGTTTTTTCACCAGGGAGCAAAAGGTGAACATCCGGCCTGGGATTCTTACTGTTTTAACTACGGAAAAAACGAGGTGCTTCATTTTTTACTTTCCAACATCAAATTCTGGCTCGAAGAATACCGGTTCGACGGGTTTCGGTTCGACGGCGTTACCAGCATGTTGTATTTCGACCATGGACTGGAAAAGGCTTTCACAAATTATAACGACTATTTTAACGGGAATGTGGACACGGAAGCCACAACATATCTTATTCTCGCCAATAAGTTAATGAAACAGATAAAACAACATTCCATTTCCATTGCAGAAGATGTGAGCGGAATGCCTGGTTTGGCCGTTCCTTTGGATTTTGGCGGAATGGGTTTCGATTACCGGATGGCTATGGGAGTGCCTGACTACTGGATTAAACTGATTAAAGAAAAAAAAGATGACGACTGGGAAGTAGGTGATATTTTTTACAATCTCACTTCAAAAAGATTGGATGAAAAAGTGGTGAGTTATGCCGAATCGCACGACCAGGCACTGGTAGGTGATAAAACCATCATTTTCAGGCTTATCGACAAGGAGATGTATTACAGCATGCGCAAGGATCAGCCTAACCTGACAGTTGACAGGGGAATTGCCTTGCATAAAATGATTCGGCTGATTACAGCCTCAACTGCCGGAGGAGCATACCTTAACTTTATGGGAAACGAATTTGGCCACCCGGAATGGATCGACTTTCCGCGCGAAGGTAACGGGTGGTCGTACAAACATTGCCGGCGGATTTGGAGTATTTCCGAAGACCCGGAATTAAAATTTCATTGGTTGTATGACTTTGATAAAGAAATGATTCGGTTCATTAGCGAACATAAACTGCTAACCATTCCCGCTGTAGATTTTGTGATGGAAAACAAACCCGACAAAGTGTTGGCATACCATCGCGGTTTATTCTTGTTCGTTTTCAATTTTAACCCCACCCATTCGTTTACCGATTATGGAATTCCGCTTGGGCCGGGAAAATACCAGATTATTCTGAATACCGACTCAGGCCGGTTTGGCGGGCACGACCGCGTGGACGAAGACATTCCGTATTATACGTTGCCCAGCGGCGGATTAACCAGCCAACACTACCTGAAACTTTACCTGCCGGCAAGAACTGCATTGGTTTTTAAAAAAATCGACTTTCCAAAAGTAAAATGAAATGGCTTTAAAATTCCAAACAGAAGTACAAATCCCGGAATTTGCCTGGCAAACAGGTTACCGGAAACGTAATCTTTTTATGGGTTCCTGTTTTACCGAAAATATTGGCCAAAAAATGGAAATATTGAAATATCCGGTTGATATAAATCCGTTTGGAATTTTGTATAATCCGGTTTCAGTGGCGAATGGATTTCGGTTTCTCCTACAGAATAAAAAATTTACTGAACAGGATTTAGTTCACTATAATGGATTGTGGCACAGTTTTTTCCATCACAGCCGGTTTTCATCTCCTGGTGTAAATGAAACTTTAACCAACATCAACAACCGGATTGAAAGCTCCGCTGAATTCCTGAAAAATGCTGATTTTCTCTTCATCACATTTGGCACTGCCTGGGTTTACGAATACAAACAAACCGGACAAACGGTTTCCAACTGCCATAAAATACCCGAAAAAGAATTCCGCCGTTACCGGTTAACGCCCGGCGAAATTGTGGAAGAATTCAGGCAACTGCTTTCTGAGCTTTGGAAATTTAATCCGCAAATCAAAGTGGTTTTTACAGTCAGCCCTATCAGACACTGGAAAGACGGCGCCATTGAAAATCAGCGAAGCAAAGCAACTTTGCTGCTGGCCATCGACCAGTTAATCAGGGGTTTTGGCGAAGAAAACTGCAACTATTTTCCATCTTATGAAATTGTAATGGATGAATTGCGCGATTACCGGTTTTACGAAGAAGATATGATTCATCTTTCTACCTCGGCAATTAACCACATTTGGGAAAAATTTCAACTGGCTTTGATTGATGCTAATAGCAGAGAAATTTCAGAAAAAGTAAAAAATATTATCTTGGCAGTGAACCACAGGCCATTTAAAAAGTTTACAAAAGAACACCTTCATTTTTTAAAACAAAGTTTAGATAAGGCTCAAAAGCTAGAGGAAAAATTTCCGTATCTTAACCTTAATTTTGAAAAGGACTTTTTCTTCAGGCGGTTAAATGAATTCGAATTAGTTAAAAAATAATATTTAAAAATGAGTTACCTCAAATTTGACAAGGAACAGTTAATAAACCTGGAATATTCGCAGTACCGGGAAATTTTATGGTCGAATCGGGCAGGCTCATATATCAGCACCACCCTAAACGGCTGTAATACAAGAAAATATCACGGATTGCTGGTTTGTCCAATTTGTAATTTCGGGGGTGAAAAACATGTTTTGCTTTCATCGCTTGACGTTTCAATAGTGCAGGGCGAAGAAGAATTTATGCTTGGAATACACCAGTACAAAGGTGGCACCTACGAACCAAAAGGGCATATTTACATTCGAAATATTGAATACGATTACCTGCCAAAAATTACTTACCGCATTGGCACTGCATTACTTACCATGGAAAGGTTGCTGGTAGAAAAAAAAGAACAGGTACTGATTCGTTACACGCTTGAAGACACTACAGAAAAAACGATTCTTCGTTTTAAACCCTTCCTGGCTTTCAGGAACATTCACAGCCTAAGCAAAGCCAACCTGTTTGTAAACTCAAAGTACCGAACAGTGCCCTATGGGATAAGCACCAGACTTTACGATGGATACCCGGAACTCTTTATGCAATTCAGCAAAAAAAATGAATTTGTGCCCGTGCCAGACTGGTATTACAACATAGAATACATGAAAGAATTGAACCGTGGTTACGATTATCTGGAAGATTTATTTGTTCCAGGGTATTTCGAACTTTCTTTGGATCAGGGCGAATCAGTAATATTTGCTGCCGGAACAGAAATTTCGACTCCGGTTTCACTCAAACAACGTTTTACCAGGGAACAAAAAAAACGCGTCAGCCGGTACACATTTCTCAGTTCTTTAAAACATGCCGGTGAGCAATTCATTCTGAAAAATAAAAACGAAACCAGCATTGTTGCCGGATTTCCCTGGTACGACGGCATCACCCGTCAAACTTTTATTTCCCTTCCTGGCCTGGCGCTTGCTGCCGATAAAAACTTGCTTTTTTCCGAAGTACTCAATACCCATAAAAAATACCTCAAACAAGGTCTTTTCCCTGACAATATTCATAGCCGGCAGCCGGTTTACAATTCAGCCGATGCTTCGCTGTGGTTTATCTGGGCCGTGCAGCAATTTGCCAAAACACAGCGCTCGCCCAGGGGAGTTTGGCTAAATTACAGTAACGCTGTAAAAGAAATTCTGGAAGCTTACAGAAAATCATTGCCTGAATTTGTCCAATTTACCAAAGACGGGCTCATTTATGCCGAAAAAGAAAATACCGCCCTCACCTGGATGGATTCTTATGCCAACGGAAAACCGGTGGTTCAACGCGCCGGGTTGGCAGTCGAAATAAATGCGTTATGGTACAATGCCATTGTTTTCGCGCTTGAAATGGCACGGATTTCAAACGATATGAAATTCATAAAAAAATGGGAAGCAATGCCCAAAAAAATTGCGCTGGGTTTTTTAAATACTTTTTGGCAACCAGGGCATGAACATCTTGCCGATGTGGTTAAAGATGGAATACGCGACTGGGCGGTAAGGCCTAATATGGTAATTGCCGCGGCAATGGACCACTCGCCCCTGTCAAAAGAACAGAAAAAACTCATTTTAAGCGAAACCAAAAGAAAGCTGTTAACTTCCCGCGGTTTGCGCACGTTATCACCAGATCATCTGAGATATAAAGGTGTTGTTGATGGCGGGCCGGATCAGCGGGAGGCTGCCATTCACATGGGAGCGGCATGGCCCTGGCTGATGCAGTTTTTTGTAAAGGCTTACCTCGAAATTCACGGGAATTGCGTATTACCGTTTATCAGGCAAATTCTTGAAACCTTTGAAGATACGGTTACCGAACATTGTGTGGGAACCCTTTCTGAAATGTATAACGGAGATCCGCCCCACAAGGCAAAAGGCGCAATTTCGCAGGCCTGGAATGTGGCGGGAATTGTAAATGCTTTGCATGAAATGCACCATTGTAAATAATAAACTTTTGGCTATGAAAGTATTAATGTTCGGATGGGAATTTCCTCCACATATTTCCGGTGGATTAGGAACAGCTTGTTACGGGCTAACCAAAGGTCTGGCATCTTTGAAAAACATGGAAGTACTTTTTGTAGTGCCTAAAGCGTTTGGCGACGAAGACCAGTCTGAAATTCAACTTATTGGAGCCAATAAAATTCCGGTTGCGCAAAAGGAATTCACTTTTAAAGAAACCGGTACTAAAATGGATTACCTCGAAGTGCAGTCGGATGTAATTCCTTATTTGAGTGAAGATGAATTCTGGCAGTTAAAAAACCAGATTCTTCCCCCAAAAATTAAGTTTATAAAAACCACAGAGGGTTTAAACATTGATTTTAGCGGAGGTTACGGTATCAACCTGATGGAAGAAATAAAAAACTATGCAGTTGTGGCCGAAATTATTGCCCGCCAGAACAACTTCAATCTGGTTCATGCCCACGACTGGCTGGCGTATCCGGCCGGTATTGCTGCAAAAAAAGCTTCAGGAAAACCATTGGTAATTCATGTGCATGCCACCGATTTTGATCGCAGTGGAGGAAACGTAAATCCCACGGTTTACGCCATTGAACGGGAAGGAATGGAAATGGCCGACAAAATTATTGCCGTAAGTAATTTCACACGGCAAACGGTAATTGAAAAGTACAATATTCCACCCGAAAAAATTGTTACGATTTACAATGCAGTGGAACCGGTATCCAAAGAAAGCCAGTCGAATTTTAAAAAAGGAGTGAACGAAAAGCTGGTAACCTTTTTAGGGAGAATTACTTTGCAAAAAGGCCCGGAATATTTTATTGAAGCCGCTCACCTGGTTTTAAAGAAAACAGATAATGTGCGATTTGTGATGGCAGGCAGCGGCGACAAAATGAATGAAATGGTGGAACGGGTAGCCCAGTTGGGAATGGCCGACAAGTTTCATTTTACAGGATTTTTAAAAGGCGATGATGTTAACCGGATGTTTCAAATGACCGATGTGTTTGTGATGCCCTCTGTTTCAGAGCCATTCGGCATTGTGCCCCTGGAGGCAATGCAGGCCGATGTGCCCGTTATTATTTCAAACCAGTCTGGTGTTTCCGAAATATTGAACCACGCCATAAAAATCGATTTCTGGGATACTTTCGCTATGGCCGATTCTATTTACGGATTACTCACCTATCCGGCACTTGCCAGGTTCCTGAAAAAATCGGGCAAACAGGAAGTTGGTGGCCTCAAGTGGCACCACTCTGCCAGGCACGTGCAACATGTTTATAAAAGTTTGTTGAATGTTTAACCACGCAAAAATGGAACAAGGAATGAAATCAATATGTTTGTTTTTTCAGGTGCATCAACCGTTCAGGCACCGCAGGTACAGGTTTTTCGATATTGGCAACGACCATTATTATTACGACGATTATGCCAATGAAACCATCATGCGGAATATTGCAGACAAAAGCTACCTGCCCACCAACAAACTTTTGCTGAACCTGCTAAATAATCTAAACGGTCAATTCAAGGTAGCTTTTTCCATTACCGGCATTGCGCTGGAACAATTTGAACTTTATGCTCCGGAAGTGATTGATTCATTTCGCGAACTGGCCCAAACCGGTTGTGTAGAATTCCTTTCAGAAACCTATTCGCATTCACTGGCATCGTTAAAAGACAAAGCCATTTTTGAGGAACAGGTAAAACTGCACGAGCAGAAAATTATTGATTTGTTTGGCCAGAAACCAAAAGTTTTCAGGAATACAGAAATGATTTATTCTGATGACATTGGAGCGCATATTTACCAGATGGGATACAACGCAATACTCACCGAAGGCGCCCGTCATATTCTGGGCTGGAAAAGCCCCAATTTTTTGTATGTAAATGCAAACAATCCGCGATTGAAAGTGCTCATGCGCAACTATAAACTTAGCGACGATATTTCGTTTCGCTTTTCAAACACCAACTGGTCGGAATACCCGTTAACTGCTGAAAAGTTTGTTGGATGGCTAAAAAAACTCGACCCCAAAGAAGAAGTGGTAAACCTGTTTTTAAGCTACGAATCTTTTGGTGAACGGCAGCCAAAAGAAAGTGGAATTTTCAGTTTTCTGGAACATTTGGTAAAACAGGTTGTACAAGAAAAATCGTTGCAATTTTCAACACCGTCCGAAATGATTGAACAGCTTCAGCCAGTTTCTGTTGTAAGCGTTCCCCACCCCATTTCGTGGGCCGACGAAGAACGCGACCTTACTGCCTGGCTGGGTAACGAAATGCAAAAGGAAGCCTTTGATAAGCTTTACGCCGTTAGTAAGCGAATGGCAGTGTGCACAAGCCCGGAATTGAAAAAAGACTGGAATTACCTTCAGGCAAGCGACCATTTTTACTATATGTCAACAAAATTCTTTTCAAGTGGTGAAGTGCAAAACTACGTCAATCCTTTCGATTCACCTTATGAAGCTTTCATAAATTACATGAATGTTTTAAGTGACTTTAAAATGAAACTCAACACGGTTACTCCCGAAATTGACCTGGAACATGATGCTGCTGAATTACACAGGCTTATTGTCATCAAAGATCAGAAAATAAAAAAAATGGAAGCAGAACTTCAAAGAATTCACAAGCGAAAACCAGCCAAAAAGAAAACAGAAAAAAAGAAAAAGTCTTAAGCTTCTCCCACATATTATTTCGTTGCCATACAATACAAATTTATCTTTAATTTCAGGATAGTTGTAAATAGAAAGTTTATTTTTGCACAACATATTTAGGGTCAAAAATTATATATAAAACATGAAAGCAGAAGACAAAAAAAATATTATATGGCCGGAGAACGGACATCCGGTCTGGAAAAAAATAATAGTTGGATCTCACCTTCCTAAGAGCCTTGAGCCATTGCGTGAAATTTCCAAAAACCTTTGGTGGGTATGGAACTCAAAGGCAAGTGAATTGTTTGGTTACATCGATAAAAACCTTTGGGAAGAACTTGATAATAATCCTGTAGTTTTACTGGAAGAAGTAAGCTATAAACGTTTTCAGGAACTGGAAAAAGACCAGCATTTTATTTCTGAAATGAACGAAGTTTATGGCCAGTTTAAGAATTACATGGAAGAAAGAAAAGAACTGGGCAGCCCGCAGGTTGCCTATTTCAGTATGGAATACGGATTGCACGATTCGCTGAAAATTTATTCAGGCGGATTGGGTATGCTGGCCGGAGATTACCTGAAAGAAGCCAGTGACATGAAGGTAAATCTTACAGCTGTAGGATTACTTTATCGTTACGGATATTTTAAGCAAGCCCTTAACCTGCATGGGGAACAGATGGCCAGTTACGAATTTCAGGATTTTTCGAAAATCCCTGTTCAACCTGTACTTGATGAAAAAGGAGAATGGCTGAAAATAGAAGTGGAATTTCCGGGCCGGTTTCTTAATGCACGAGTTTGGCAGGTTAACATTGGCTCTGTCAAGCTCTTCCTGCTCGATGCCGACCTTCCTGAAAACCTGGAACAGGACCGGTTTGTCACACACCACCTGTATGGGGGTGACAACGAAAACCGCCTGAAACAGGAAATACTGCTTGGCATTGGAGGAATCAGAGCCCTGAACAAGTTGGGTTACAATTCAGAAATTTATCACTGCAACGAAGGCCATGCAGCATTTATCGGACTGCAAAGATTGTCGGATATCATGGAAAAACATGATTTGAATTTCCTCGAAGCAAAAGAGGTAGTCAAATCTACAACAGTTTTTACAACCCATACGCCTGTGCCTGCCGGACACGATTCCTTCCACGACGACATCATTAAATTTTACCTGGAACCCTTCTCTAATAAACTGGGGCTTGAGTGGAACAATTTTCTTAGGTTGGGAAAGGCCAACAGCTACGAAGATCATTTCAACATGAGTTATCTCGCATCTAACCTTTCCCAGGGAATAAACGGTGTGAGTAAGCTTCATGGAGATGTAAGCAAAACAGTTCTAAAATCGCTTTACCAGGGATACCTTGAAGAAGAAATTGAAATTGGATACGTTACCAACGGGGTCCATTACTCATCATGGACTGCTAAAGAGTGGAAAAACATTCATAAAGAATATTTTGGAGAAGAATTCCCCAGAAACCAACTCGATTTTGATGTATGGAGCCGCATCTACAAAGCGCCGGAAGAACAAATCTGGAACCTCAGAAATACATTAAGAAAAAAACTCATTAAGTACATTAAAGAGCGTTTTTCAGACAACTGGATTAAACGAAACGAAAATCCAAAACTTATTTCCGAGGTGATAGGAAAATTAAATCCGGATGCACTAACCATCGGATTTGCCCGCAGGTTTGCCACCTATAAAAGAGGGTATCTTTTATTCAGAGACCTTGAAAGATTGTCTGAAATTGTGAACAACCCGCAAAGGCCTGTACAATTCATTTTTGCAGGAAAAGCACACCCTGCTGACAAAGCAGGCCAGGATTTGATTAAATACATTGTTGAAATTTCCAAACGCCCCGAATTCAGGGGTAAAATTCTGTTTGTCCAAAATTACGACATCAACCTGGCCAAAATGCTGCTCCAGGGAGTTGACGTCTGGCTTAATACCCCCACCCGCCCGTTGGAAGCCTCTGGCACAAGCGGAATGAAAGGAGTTATGAACGGAACTTTGCACTTCTCGGTTCTCGATGGATGGTGGGTGGAAGGCTACCGTAAAGATGCAGGCTGGGCACTGCCAGCCGAACGCACTTATGATGTACAGGATTTTCAGGACGAACTGGATGCCGAAACCATCTACAACCTGCTGGAAGAAGAAGTAATTCGCACCTTCTACGAAAGGAATAAGGAAGGGATTCCGGTTGAATGGGTTGACTCCATAAAAAATACCATTGCGCAGGTTGCTCCCCAGTTTACCACCGGAAGAATGATGCAGGATTACCACGATCGCTACTATTTGCCGCAACTTGAACGTTCAAAAAATATTAAAAACGAAAACTTCAAATGGGCAAAAGAACTGGCCGCCTGGAAATTTAAGGTAGCCGCAGTCTGGGATCAGATAGAAGTGGTTAAAACCGAGGTAGCCGAAGGAGTGAATAATCTAATGACCGTAGGCCAGGAATACCCGGTTAAAGTTGAAGTGGACATTAAAGGATTATCAAGCGAAGATATTGGGCTTGAACTGATAGTTGCGGAAAACGGCATGGAGGAAACTCCGAAAGTTGTTGAACGATTGAATTTCGATGTTGAGAGTTGTGAAAAATCCATTTGCCGGTTTAATTTAAATTACCGGCCTGTTCATCCCGGATCGTTCAATTACGGGTTCAGGCTTTATCCGAAAAATGCCGGACTCCCTCACAGACAAGATTTCAAGCATGTGAAATGGTTGTAAAAATTCAATAAAATGAGTAAAAACATTCTGGGAAAAAAGATTAAAGAATACCGCGAATTCAGGCAAATAACCCGAGAAGACCTTGCCCTGAAAGCCAACCTGGATGCAGAACAACTTGAAAGAATTGAAATAAAGGGTGTGATGCCTTCGCTGGGGCATCTCATAAAAATTTCAAGAGCACTTGGTGTACGAATCGGAACTTTTCTCGACGATCAAGACCAGGTAGGACCGGCAATTGTTAGAGCAGGCGAAGAAAAATCGAGTGTTAGTTTTTCAACAAAAGACGAATCAACCCGGGAACACCTCAATTTTTTTTCGCTGGCACAAGATAAAGCCGGACGACACATGGAACCGTTTATTGTTGAAATTGAACCGTCAAAAGATTCAGATTATAAGTTGTCGTCGCACGAAGGAGAAGAATTTATTTACGTTTTGCAAGGAAGCATTGAAGTAAATTACGGCAAGGATATTTTTCAAATAAATAAAGGAGATACCATTTATCTCGATTCGGTTGTGGCACACAATGTTCATGCGGCAAATAACCAGCCGGCAAAAATTCTTGCTGTCGTATATACTCCGTTTTAATTTATTTAGTCAGAAAATCTTTTGAACTTATAACTTCATGCAACTACTTGATTTTACGCTGGGCGAAATATTAGAAAAATGGGCCTTTGAAACTCCTGAAAAGGAATTTATGGTTTATCCGGACCGAAACCTGCGATTTACTTATGCAAAGTTTAACGAGCGGGTGGATAATTTGGCAAAAGGCCTTTTATACATGGGCGTAAAACCCGGCGACAAGGTTGGAATCTGGGCTAAAAATGTTCCCGACTGGACCACTTTCATGTTTGCCACTGCTAAAATCGGCGCCATTTTGGTTACCATCAATACAAGTTATAAACTTTCAGAGCTTGAATATTTGCTGAAAAATGCCGATGTAAATACACTCTGCCTTGCCGATGGCTACCGCGACAGCGATTTTGTAAAAATGATTTTCGACCTGGTACCCGAATTGAAGCAACAAGCCCGTGGAGAACTCAAAAGTGAAAAATTTCCTGAATTAAAAAATGTAATTTTTATTGGCCAGGAAAAACACCGCGGAATGTTTAATACGGCTGAACTTATTCTTTTGGGAAACCATGTTGACGACATTGAACTGGAAAGCATTAAAGAAAGCATAAAATGTCACGATGTGGTGAATATGCAATATACATCTGGAACAACCGGTTTTCCCAAGGGTGTAATGCTTACCCACCACAACATTTTAAACAACGGTTTTGCAACCGGCCAGTGCATGAAATACACCTCAGACGAACGGTTACTGGTTTGCGTACCCATGTTTCACTGTTTTGGATGTGTACTTTCGCTTTGTTCTGTGGTAACTCACGGAGCCACACTTGTTTTTAACGAAGAATTTGATCCGTTGATGGTTCTGGCTTCGGTTCAAAAAGAAAAATGCACTGCACTAAATGGAGTACCTACCATGTTTATTGCCGAACTGAACCATCCGATGTTTGATATGTTCGATCTAAGTTCACTTCGAACCGGAATTATGGCCGGTGCATTATGCCCCATTGAAACCATGAACCAGGTGATGACCAGAATGTATATGAAAGATGTGATTATCGTTTATGGGTTAACGGAAACATCGCCCGGCATGACTGCTACCCGCACGCACAATTCTCCCGAAGTTCGTTCAACAACAGTTGGGTTCGAATTTCCGAACGTGGAAGTGAAGATTGTGCATCCCGAAACCGGCAAGGAATGTCCGGCAGGAGAACAGGGTGAAATTTGCTGCCGGGGCTACAATGTGATGAAAGGCTATTACAAAAACCCGGAGGCAACAAAAAATGTGATTGACGAAGATGGCTGGCTGCACTCGGGCGACCTTGCCGTTAAAACCAAGGATGGTTTTTACAAAATTACCGGGCGCATAAAAGACATGATAATACGGGGAGGTGAAAACATTTACCCGCGTGAAATTGAAAACTTTCTGTACCAGCTTCCGCAAATTGAAACGGTAGAAGTTGCCGGTGTTCCAAGTCCGAAATACGGGGAGCAGGTGGGAGCTTTTATCAGGTTGAAAGAAGGCCAAAGTATTACAGAAGAAGAAATCAAGGATTTTTGCCGCGGACAAATTGCCCGGTTTAAAATTCCGAAATACATCTTTTTTGTGAAGGAATTCCCAATGACCGCCAGCGGAAAAATTCAGAAATATTTACTGAGCAAGCAAAGTGTGGAAATGTGCAAAGCAAAAGGAATTGAAATAATATAAACCAATTTTTACCTATGATTAAATACAAACGCATTTTACTGAAGCTGAGTGGAGAATCGCTTATGGGGGACCAGAATTACGGCATTGATGAAAACCGCCTTAACGATTATGCAGAACAAATAGCAGAACTCGCCAACATGGGCGTTCAAATCGGAATAGTAATTGGTGGCGGTAACATTTTTAGGGGATTAAGCGGTACCAGCAAAGGATTCGAGCGCGTAAAAGGCGACCAAATGGGAATGCTGGCCACTGTCATTAACAGTCTTGCTCTCAGTTCTGCATTAAAATCAAAAGGGGTATCCTGCAGAGTGTTTACGGCAATAAGGATGGAACCGGTAGGTGAATTTTATGCGAAAGAAAAAGCCATTTCAGCAATTGAGAAAGGTGAAGTGGCCATTATTTCTGGTGGAACTGGAAATCCATATTTTACCACAGATACAGCCAGCGCTTTGCGCGCCGTGGAAATTGAAGCTGAAATCATGTTCAAAGGCACCCGCGTTGACGGAGTTTACACGGCAGATCCGGAAAAAGATCCGAATGCAGAAAAGTTTGAGAAAATTAGTTTCGATGAAATTTACAACCGGAATTTGCGCATAATGGATCTAACCGCAACCACATTGTGCAAAGAAAATAACCTGCCGGTTTTGGTTTTTAACATGGATGAAATGGGTAATTTGAAAAAAGTAATTACCGGCGAAAATATTGGCACTATTGTGTATTGACGGCATTTTTTGTGCTTAACGGAACAAAATAAATTAAAAAATTTTCGTGTAAATATATTTTTTCTATATTTGCTATCGATCAAAAGTTGGAAATTCAGTGCTTGACCAATGCAAGAAGAAGTAAATTTTATTATTGACCATTGTAAGGAAAAAATGTGGGATGCCATAAAACATCTCGAAAAAGAACTGATTCATATCAGGGCAGGGAAAGCTTCGCCTGCCATGATGGACGGTTTACAGGTTGAATATTACGGTTCACTTACTCCACTCAATCAGGTTTCCAACATTAGCACACCCGATGGCCGTACAATTGCCATTCAACCCTGGGAAAAAAATTTGATTCCTGTTATAGAAAAAGCTATATTAGCAGCGAATTTAGGTTTTAATCCTGAAAATAACGGTGAAATAATCCGTATTAATATACCGGCATTAACCGAAGAAAGAAGGAAACAACTGGTGAAACAAGCCGGACAGGAGGGTGAAACAGCAAAAGTAAGCATCCGCGCAGCGAGAAAAGAAGCAAACGAAAGTTTAAAAAAATTACTCAAGGATGGTTTGTCGGAAGACGTTGAAAAAGACGCGGAAGTAGAAGTTCAAACGCTTACTGATGATTTTGGGAAAAAAGTTGATATTTTAGTGGAAGCTAAAGAAAAAGATATTATGACGATTTAATTGTTTCTAGTTTTCTGTTTTCTGAACATTGTTTAATTGTTTTCATGGCTTTGAGGCAGCTTGTAGAAGCTGCCTTTTTTTTGTCTTTTTTCAACCTGAGACAACAAAAAAAACCCACCCAAGGAGCAGGTTTCCGAACGAAAAAATAAATCCTATTTCTTCTTTTTCTTCATGGCAAGGTATCCCACAGCGGCAATTACAATAACTACAACTACAATAATAATTACAGTAGTGCCAGAACCCGAACTTTGTGCCCCTTCGGCAAGCAGGTCCTGCTCCATATAAGAACTGTCCTGAACTCCCAGATTATCAATGTAAGTCCCTTCGTCCTGTGCTCTCAGCAAATAAGGGAAACTCAAAATACCGGCAACAATTGTTGCAATAAATCTTTTTAATGTTTTCATCTCTATTCAAAATTAAGGTTATACTTTTTCAATTCAACTTCTTTTTTACATCTTCGAGCAACTGTTCAGCAGGCAGATATCTCGGGTTAATTTCAAACAAATTATTTAAAACGGCAAGTGACTCCTCATATTTTTCAACGCGATAAAAATATGTTGCTTCTATTAAAAAGAAGGGTTCAAAATAAGGATGTATTTCTTTTCCTCTTTTTAAATATTCCTTAAAACCGGAAAAGTCACCGGTTGCCAGTTTGGCTTTTGCCAAATTTACAAACAACCAAACATTCTTAGGTTCTTGTTCAATTGCAATTTCAAGCAACTGAATTCCTTCCTGCAAATTTCCGTTTTTTATTTCAGAAATTCCCCGAAAATCTGTTTTATCTGTTCGTTTTACCAGAACAGCAACCGGATTTCCATGGTGATAATAAGTTTTTAAAATTCCGGAAGGTGCCCAGTTCTTTTTATTAAGCAGAAAAGGATGCAGGTAATTCAAGCCAAAAATTCCGTAATCCCAATCCTTTGAACTACGCTCCAAAAACCGGGTATATTCGTATTTGAAGTTGGAGTGATTTTCGAAATAATTCGACAAATTACAATTCATTGCTACTGCAATCTCCTTTCCGTTAGCCAACTCAAGTAAATCTTCAGCAGCATCTTTTATTGCATGAAAATAGTAATCGTATTCGTAATCACCCCAGGCATTTTTGTTTCCACCAACCAATGAGTTAAAATACACATAATCAATTGGAAATGTAGTTGCCTGGTGTTTTAAAGGTAAAACAAGTAGCAGAAAAAAAAAGCCATTTAGAGCATACGAAATGTTTCTGTTTTTAAGCTCTATCAATTTTATCAATCTGGAAATTCCAATTACTGAAAGTATTGCAGCCGGAGGCAAAATGAACAACATTTGCCTGACTCCGCTATACAAATTGGAACCAATTGCAATCACATAAATGAAAGGAAAAATAAAGGCAAACAAAATAAGACCTTCACTCAATAATTGCTGTATTCTTTCTATTTTAGAAAAAATAGTTCTGAAAAAAAACCACAGAAAAATTACAAAGCCTGCCAGAATTACGACTGGAGTTGAAATGAGAATCCATTTGGGCAAATAGTACCAGGGCAATTGGGTGCTCCACAAAAGTTTTCCTTCAAAAACCTGGCGAATGCTCACTTTGTAATGCTCCATTACTCCAAGGCTTTCCACCGGATGAACAAAAACATTTTGCAAGGCATAGGGCCAGAACAGCAATCCGGCAAAATAACCAATCAGCAGAATTACTGCCCCCTGGCCCAACAACCTTACAAAAACGGGTTTAGTTGAAACTATTTGTTTCAGGTAAAAAGGCTTCAAAACAAAATATATAATGATACTTAATCCGAAGTATGCAAAAAGAATAAATCCGCCAGCCCTTACAGAAACGGTAAAAGCAATAGCCAGTCCAAGCAAAACGGTTGTTTTCCAGGTTGGCCGGGGAAGTTCTTTCAAAAACCGGATTACCAGGTACAAACCGGCCATGTAACCGGTTGCAAAAGGAATGTCTTTGAGATTTCCGAATGCCTGCCCGGCCAGTCGGGGCATAAATGCCAAAGCCATTAAAGTAAAAACTGCAACCAGCCAGGAACCGGAAATTCTTTGGGCAAGCAATCCCGAAAACAATATCAGCAACCAAAAAAAGACGGCACCGGTGAAATGTCTTGTCAGAAATTCATCTTCAATTTTGATAACCCGGTTAACAAGGGCGGTAAAATTATCCACCGACTGCCCGTAATATTTTAAATTAGTTTGAGGGGTATTAAGGCAACTTTTATCAGCGCCGAAAGTAAAATACCAGTTCACCACTTTTTTTGCATGGGGATAGTGCAATTGTTCGTCCACATTAACTGCTGCCCAGGGAGCCAGGAATGCCAAGACTATTGCCAATAAAAGCATCAGTGCCACAAAGGCATTTTTTGCATGTAATATGTGAACAGTACTATTCATAAATTTGCTGAACAAAATAGAGTGGCCGGTTTTGAACCTCTTTAAAAATGCGGTAAACATACTCACCGATTAATCCCAAAAATGTGAGTTGTACCGAGCCAAAAAAGCTGATAGCCAAAAACATGGAGGACCAGCCAATAGGCGCCAGTCCCAAAACTTTGGAAGCAAAAGTGTAAACAATAGCTCCCAAAAAAATGAATACGCCAAGTAATCCAAGATAAAGGCAAAATATAATGGGCCATTTCGAAAATGAATAGATAGCATCTGCGGCAAGTGAAAATAGCTTCCGCCGGCTCATTTTGGCCTCACCTTCAGTTCTGTTTGGCCGGTCGTACAAAATAAATTCGTGCTTGAAACCGATAAAATTACGAATACCAGGGAGATACCTGTTGCGCTCAGAAAACCTAAGCATGGCCTGGTGAGCCTTTTTATTCATAATACAAAAATTTCCAGTTTGCGCTACCTGCTGGCCTCCCGTAAGCCGGTCGAAAATGCGGTGAAAAATATTAATGTAAAGTCTTTTCGCGAACTTTTCATTACGAGCCTCGCGCACTGCCGAAACAATGTCAGCACCTGATGCTTTTATCTTTTCATAAAGAACAGGTACAAGGTCTGGCGGGTCCTGAAAATCGCCGTCCATAATGACCACATACTCACCTTTGGCATAATCGATACCAGCAGTCATGGCTGGTTGAAGCCCGTAATTTCTCGAAAGGGAAACAATTTTAAGCTGATGGTTTTTCTCGCGAAATTTCATCAGCTTTTTCAATGTGTTATCGGTACTACCATCGTCAACACAAACAACCTCAAACTCTTCCCCGGTTTTTTCCAAAGCTTCCCAGAGTTCAGAAAGCAACCGTTTTACCAACAATTCTTCGTTAAATAATGGAATGACGACCGAAATCATAACTAAAAAATTAAGTTTTATGTTGAGTTCCGGGCAAAGGAACAGGAAATCCCATGTTCACAGGGCCCATTTCATATACCTCAGGTCCAAGCCTTTCGGTTGAGTTCATCATATCTTCCCAGGTAACTTTCTGACCGGTGTAAGCAGCCGTTCTGGCCATAATTGCGGTGAGCGTGGAAACAGCAGTCCGTTCAGCTTCTACTACCGGTTTGTTGGTGCGAATAGCTGTTACCAAATCGATATGTTCCTGAACGTAAGGCGAAACTTCCACAATTCCGGTGGATTTACCATCTTTGTTTTTGGGATAATCATATTGCCATTTTATGGTTCCATCAGAATTATAAATGGTATTTTTACAGTTTGTGTAGCCTTCGGTTCCCATCACCAATTCGCCCAGGGTATTGGCACACCCGTCAATCTGGCGCGACATACTGTGCGAAAAAACACCGTTCCCAAATTCAAAATCGATGCTGAAAAAATCATACTGATCGCCGGTAAGCCTGCGAACCCTGCTGCCAAATCCTATGGCACTTTCAGGATGTTTTCCCAAAAACCAATTCACAATATCTATATTGTGCACATGTGTATCGAGGATGTGATCGCCGCAAAGCCAGCAGAAGTTGTTCCAGTTCCGAAGCATATATTCCATATCGCTCCAACCTTCTTCGCGGGTACGGAACCAAACATGCGACTGCAACCACCAGGCTTTGGCTGATGTAATTTCACCAATGGCTCCTGAAGCTATCTGCCGGTATGTTTCCACATAATCGCGCTGGTGACGGCGTTGGGTGCCAGTGACAACAGACAATCCCATATTTTCAGCCTTTTTCGAAGTGGCGATTATTTGCCGTGCGCCCACCGGATCTACACAAACAGGTTTTTCCATAAAAACATGTTTTTTTGCCTGAATTGCTGCATCGAAATGCACCGGTCTGAAGTGTGGCGGTGTAGCTAAAATTACCACGTCCAAATCAACATCCAGCAATTCTTTGTAGGCATCGAAACCCCAAAAGCAGTTTCCTTTTGGCACTACAACTTTTTGTTTTTCAAGTTTGGAATGGCAGTCCCAAACCTTATCCTCAAAAACATCAGCCAGGGCAACCAGTTCCAGGTCGTTGCCGGCAGCCAGAAAATTGAGTGCAGCGCCGGTTCCACGATTTCCGCAGCCCACCAGTCCGGCGCGCAATTTTGCTCCATCGGGGGCTTTGTTTAAAAGTGGAGGAAAGGCGTAATCAACCGGTTTACTTTTATTGCTGCAGGAATTCAGGGCACTTATGCCAGCCAGTCCGGCGGCCCCAATAAGTGCTGACCTTTCCAGGAAATTCCTGCGAGAAAGTTGATTCTTTTCCATGGTATATTATTTTTTGGTTGTTTCTGAATTTAATTCTTCCGGATCGTATTCGCAGATAACCCTAAAGCCAACATGGTTGCAGTCGGAATACCACCAAATACTTTTTGGTATCTGCGGGTCAGTTTCCAACCACTCTTTGGTTCGGGTAAAATCGCGCCGTGCAACCCTCAAATCTTTAGCTGAATTTTTAAATGAACCTCCTCTTATCACATATTCAAGACCTTCTCTGGGGCCTCGGGGATTTTTTACCACTCCCTGCGGGTATTTTGCATAAACCTGAGGGTCGTAATAATCGAGACAAAACTCGGCCACATTGCCCAGCATGTTTTTCAGCCCAAAAGGATTGGGACTGACAAGCATTGGGGGCTGTGTTCGGTACGGACTGTTTTCCTGATAAATTACATACGTATTAATTACCGCAGTGTCAGGACCAAATACCTTATTCCAAAGCCCGTCCCGTTCAAAATCTTTGGGTGAACCTTCAAAAAAGTATGGCCCGGCAGTACCGCCACGTGCAGCAAACTCCCATTCTGCTTCGGTTGGCAGCCGGTATTTTTTCCCGGTTACACTGCTTAGCCAGCGGCAATAAGTTTCTGCGGAATGATGAGTCATGGTAATGGCCGGGCGGGTTCCCATTCCCCAGCCCTGGTCGGGAGCTCCCCAGGGAGGTGTTGCACCCGAGATACCATCAACCTCTTCATCAACATCAGCATCAGCCTCTTTCCTGCCTTGCGAACTGGTTGCATTGAAAAAGGCCAGGTATTCATTCCAGGTAACCTCCACTTCAGCCATCCAGAAACTTTTTACCTCCACCTCGCGCACCGGTCCTTCATTTGCTCTGCGATAAGGTTCATCTGCAGGGCTTCCCATCTTAAACTGCCCGCCCTCAATGGCTTTCATGGCAAAGGAAACGGTTGTGCCCGGT
The DNA here is from genome assembly GCA_019429205.1 of Mariniphaga sp. Lineage (GTDB taxonomy): Bacteria > Bacteroidota > Bacteroidia > Bacteroidales > Prolixibacteraceae > Mariniphaga. Next base: position 34,166 of record JAHYIT010000004.1, read on the forward strand.
ATCTGCTCAACAAAATCTTCAAATGCAGTAACAGTGGCTGGTTCATTAAATAATTCGTCAGGTGAAACCACTGTTTGTTCCATGGTTAAGGTTGGCTCTCCACGGTAATGACCAACATTAAGGTGACATTTTACACAGGAGTTATTTTCCGGAGCCCTCAGGTATTTTAAGTGTGATTCTGCTCCAATTGCGTCTAAAGTTGAAGGAAATAAATTGGTGTGGCACTTTTTACAACCATCTTCATAAACGAAACGTTTTGATGCTTCAACCGTACGTTTGGCTTCCCAGTCTATTTCATCCATATCTTTTGTCACGAAAACATACAAATCGTGAAATCCGTGGTAAGCTTTGCGGTAAAGGAAATAAGCACCTTGATCTTCGGGCGGAAGATGACAATCAACACATTTGGCCGATACACCGGTGCGGTTACTGTTATGGGCCGAAAGTAAAAATGTGGCATCGGCATGAGGATGTACATGGCATGATGCACAAAATTCATCTGTTGAAGTATATTCAATGGTTTTTTTGGAAAGTGCCAAAAATAATATCGCGGACAAACCGCCCACAATAAAAATTAAATAATGCTTTCGACTAATTTTACCATGCATTTTTACTGTATTTTCCTCAATAATACAATTCCTCTATTATCTCATTATTAACTGTGGCAGTATTTATAGCTTACCAAATACTTAATTTATAATTAATTATTGAATTATGTAATTGAATTTCATTCTATTAAAAAAATCATAAAAAAGAAAAAAATAAGGAAAACTTTCCTGGAAAAGATTATTTTTGAGCTTAAAATAATTCGGAATTAAGATTGAAGTTATATTAATTTTTTATGAGTAACAAAGTAAAATACTGTATCCCGCTTGTGTTTTATTTGGTGATAGCCTTGGTATTTTTATCCGAAAAATCTTATGCAAAAGAATTTTCAGAAACTTCATTTCTGATAGCAAAAATTCAGCCTTTGAACTTAAACAACCAGCAATTCTGGAATTTCCTGCAATCAAACAACAATTCTGGAATGCAACTCGATTTAACCGAAGAAAATGGTGAAATTACAATTACCGGAAGCCAAAATAATTTCAATGTCATTCTTGAGAAAATAAACCAGTTCATAACAACTGATTCTGCAAAGGTAATTCCTGTTTTTATTCAGTTTGAAGGAGAAATTCGGGTTCTCGATTCCATCATCAGCCATTCGGAAATTGCACCACATATTTTCTACCTTCCACGGGGAGAAGCCTGGCCAACACTGGAGTACCTGATTCAGGCAGACCGGCGTGTTTTGTTTTTTGTTTCAGGAAATGTTGAAAATCAGGGGCGAACACTGCATTTTACAGATGATTATATCTTCCAAATATCGGCAGACAGGGTAAATACAGGAATAAGCAGCAAAACCAATCTGGAGTTGTTTCTGGTAAAAGATTTTGAAAAACTGCCGGTCAATACAGTACCAGACAGCAATATTCAAAACCTGGTTCCTGATTATATCAATTTTTTACTCGAAAGCTGGACACGTTATGGGAAGAAGCCAAATTTTATATTTGTTGGTGATGAAATTTTAAATTTCAATTTTATTATTTCACAATTAAATTCATTTACCTGGATAACAGGAACCATAAGGGGAGCAGGAAAAACATTTGAAAAAGTATATTGGAAAAACCCGGAAGTTTCGGTTACAGGAGGCAGGTTTAGTTTTCCTTACCGGGGAGGAGATGAATTAACCCTTACTCCTTTCGTGCCTGGTTACCGGATGATGCCTGAACAAATTATTGTAACGGGCGAGATGGAAGTTCCTGAAAGTTATCAAATTATGGCAAATCCGCTTCAACTCAGCCAGGGACTTACAGGCAGTTTTCATTTTAATGAGGAAATTCAGAATGTATTATTTCCTGAAAAAACATATTCAGGAGAAAACTTCTCTTTCATCCAGGATATTGAGCGGGGAACCGTACTGCGCCTTCCTGAAAAATCGAATGTAAACCTTGGGTCTCCTGAAGTTTTTGGGCTCAGAAACAGCAGTTTTACAGTAAGCTGTTTTGTAAAGTTTAGTGAAATTCTGGAATTTGGCGACAACGCAGTGTTGGGAAACTATGAAAGTGAATACCGCCGCGGACTTCATTTGATTCTCAGGTCGGGGCATCCCTATTTTGGGCTATGGGCAAACGATTATATTTCTGAAGAAAAACTGGAACCCAACATTTGGTACCACATGGTTTGGCGGTACATTCTTGAAACCGGAGAACAAGCCATATTTTTGAACGGACGAAATATTGGCAGTTCCGAAGGGCACCCGCCCTTTTCAGGTACCGGCGAAATTCATCTTGGAAGCGCACTTTCGCAGGGTGCAAGTTTACGCGGTTATATCGACGATTTGCATTTCTGGAACCGCCCGCTGGGATTCGAAGAAATAACCAGGTTGGCGCTGAATGAAGAAGTTAAAACAGTGGAAGAATTCAAATCAACCCGAAGTTTAAAGGAGGGAAAGGCATTTAAAACTGCACTGGTTTTTATGGCAATTTTTCTTATTGCGGTAATTTTGTATTTCATTTTTCGAAAAAAGAAAACCTCAATGGAGGGCCATTCTGTTTGGGTACCCGAAAAAAATGCAGCAAACCAGATTCGCCTTTTTGGAGGGTTTAAAGCTATTGACCGTCAAGGGAATGACATTTCGTCACTATTCACGCCAAAAGTAAAGGAGTTGTTTTTATTTATCCTGACTGCCACTTTGAAAAATCAAAACGGATCATCAGTTTCTGATATTGATGACCAGCTTTGGAGTGGTCTTCCGGCAAAAAAAGTAGCCAATAACCGGGCGGTAACTTTGAATAAACTGCGTAAAATATTACAAAAATTTGATGGTGTTGAAATAGTCACTCAAAACGGGCATTTACTGGCAAAAACCGAAAAATCATTTTTTTGTGATTATGCTGAAGCCTACAGACTATGCCACATTTCAGGCGGAATGGACAAAACACAACTGGAATCCTTTTTCCATCTGGTAAAAAGTGGCCGGTTTTTAAAAGGCCTGAATTGGGACTGGCTCGATGAAATCAGAGGATACGCAGGAAATCAGGTAATTGACAATCTTTTAAAACTGGCAGTTTATTATAATAACACGAACGATTTACCCAAAATGGACGCTTTGGCCAAACGAATTCTGGAATACGACGATCTAAACGAGGAAGCTATCTGGCTACAGAACTGGGCATTACAACAAATGAACAATACTCATCAGGCCCGTTTCCATTTTGAATCTTTTTGTTCAAAATATAAAAATACCCTGGGAGAAGCATACCCTTTGAATTTTGAACAGTTTAACGCGCATTTTACTGATTTGCTTAAAATGAACAGCTGATTTTAAATTGTTTCTATGAACGAAAAAAATTTCCCGGTTTTTAATGCGGTTATTTTCGACCTCGACGGTGTGATTACCAAAACAGCTGTGACGCACGCAGCCGCCTGGAAAAAAATGTTCGATGAATATCTTCATACACGTGAAGAAAAACATAGTGAACCATTTAAGGAATTTACCAGGAAGGATTACCTGGATTATGTTGATGGGAAACCGCGATACAACGGAGTGGCTTCTTTTTTGAAATGGCGCGGAATTGATCTGCCCTGGGGTTCGCCGGAAGACAGTCCGGAAAGTGAAACCGTTTGCGGGTTGGGAAACAGGAAAAACAAAACATTCAACGAAGTACTGAAAAGGGACGGCGCTGAAGTTTATCCTTCGTCTGAAAAATTGTTGCTTGAATTAAAGAATGCCGGCGTGAAGCTGGGCGTGGCCTCATCGAGCAAAAACTGCAAAGCCGTGCTGGAAGCTGTGAATTTGCTTCACCTGTTTGAAGCGCGGGTTGACGGTGTTGTTTCTGCAGAACTCGGGCTGAAAGGAAAACCCGAGCCGGATATTTTCACCAAAGCCTGCGAAAACCTGGGAGTAATACCCGAAAACTCCATTGTTGTGGAAGATGCTGTATCAGGCGTTCAGGCAGGTGCAAAAGGAAATTTTGGTCTTACTCTGGGAATTGCCCGCGAAGGAAATGCAGAAGAATTGCAAAATAACGGGGCCGATTATGTGGTAACCGATCTGGAAGAAGTGAATGGAATTGAAGGTTTAAATGAACTGTTTTCTAAATTTCGTAAAAAAATTCATCCTTAACTTATTTCCTGAACACTTTTTTGCAAAAAATCGCGGGTGTAATAATCCTCATCCACAATTTCGCCATTCCAGACCACAATGTCGAGATCGATGGTTCGCGGACCAAATTTGGGCGCCGAACGATCACGACCCATCTGATCTTCAATATTTTTTAAAAGCCGGTTTAATTGTTCCCTGTTCAACCCGGTTTGAATTTTTACAGCGCCGTTGGTAAAATTAGCCTGATTTTCAATTCCGATAGGTTTGGTTTTCAGCAAAGAAGAAATCTTTAAAATTTCAACTTCCTGCACCAAAACTTCCAGCATTTTTGAAATATTTTCTTCGGCTTTGATGTTGGAGCCGATGCCAACGATTGCTGTGTTAGTCATTCTGACTCCTTTCCATCACCAGCGAAACCGATTCAGCAAACCGTAAGGCATGAGGTTTGTCCACTTCCACACTCGCCCATTTCACTTTTTCATCTTCGAGAATGAGATCGAGAATTTTTTGAGTGAGCACCTCCAGTAATTTGAACCGTCCGTTCTGAACCAGGGCAATCACTTTTTTGGTAATGGTTTTGTAATCCAGAATATCCACCGGTTCATCGGCTTCCAGTGCTTCGTGTGAAATGTCAGTTTCTATTTCAAAATTAATTATCACGTCCTGCTTGTTTACCAGCTCTTCAGGATTGAACCCGATGTAGGTTCGCAGCAACAGGTTTTTAACTTTTATTCGTGCCATATTGAATTGAAATAATTAAGCGTTTTGACCTAAATTTTCTCCGCCATCTGCAAACAACAATTGCCCTGTGAGGTGATCGTTTTCCAGAATAAAATCCAGAGTTTTCAGAATTGGTTCCAGGCCACCCGGTTTTTTCATGGGAATGTTTTCAGCCAAATTTCTGAGGTATTCTTCATCTTTATCCTCAGGCGGAAGTGTAACTCCGGGCGCAATGGCATTCACCCTGATTTCAGGGGAAAATTCCAGCGCAGCCATTTTTGTGAGTTCCCAAAGTCCTTTTTTGGAAAGCGAATAGGCGGCAAAATTTGATTTGTTTGTGGTAATCCGGGTATCTGCAAAATTGATGATATTGCCTTTTTTGCATTGGTTGGCAAAATCGCGCATCAGCAAAAACGGGGCTTTCAGGTTTACGTTCATCTGGCTGTCAAACAGTTTGGTATCTGTTTCTTTCAGGTAGCCCGGATTAAAAAGCGAGGCATTATTCACCAATAAATGAAATGGGCCGAATTCAGAAATTACGATCGGAATCAACTTCTCCACCTCGTCCTCCTTAACCAGATTGGTTTTTACCCGTGCAAATTTTTGATGCGGGTATTTTTGGCGAAGTTCAATCTCCAGCTCTTCTGCCGGTTTTTCCGACGAATTAAAATGAATGATAATATTCCATCCTTTGGAAGCCAGATGTTCAGCAAGCGATTTCCCCATCCGTTTCGATGCACCTGTTATTAATGCTGTTCTGTTCATACAAAAATGTTTCTTTAAAACTACAAAATCTGTAAGAACAAAACACCATTCTCAGAAATTTGTTTCAGAATATGCCGGACAGCATTAAACAACAAATGTTATTTTGTGTAAGTATTCAGCTTGCTCAGGTATTTCCCAATAATATCGAATTCCAGGTTAATTACGGTTCCTTCTTTAAACGTGTGGAAATTGGTTACTTCGTATGTAAAAGGAATGATCGCCACCTGAAACGAATAGTCTTTTGAATTGACTACTGTGAGGCTCACGCCATTTACCGAAACCGAACCTTTTTCAACAGTCATGTAGCCTTGTTTGGCTTTTTCAATATCGAAATCGTATTCAAAAGTGTAATACCAGCTTCCGTCGGCTTCTTCCACTTTGGTGCACACAGCAGTTTGGTCCACGTGGCCTTGCACAATGTGCCCGTCCAGCCGGCCATTCATAGCCATGCTGCGTTCGAGGTTTACTTTCGAACCCACTTCCAGCAATCCCAGGTTCGATTTTAGCAGTGTTTCCTTTATGGCTGTTACTTTGTAGGTTTTGGCTTTTTTGTTCACCTCTACCACGGTTAAACAAACCCCATTGTGCGACAGGCTTTGGTCCACTCTCAACTCACCGGCAAACGAGCAGGTGAGTGTAAAATGCACATTTTCCTTCTCTTTTTCTATGGCAGTAACTGTTCCAAATTCTTCAATTATTCCTGAAAACATGTTAGTTTAAAGTTTAAAATTTAATGTTTAAAGTTTTGAGCTGGTGACTCAAGTTCACCTGCTCAATTTATTTTATTTATTCATCAGGTGAACTTTGAGTCACCAGATGAATTATTTCAGACTCCATTCAAATCCTTCTTTGGTATCTTTAATTTCCACACCCAGCGCATTCAGTTCGTTACGGATTTTATCAGAAGTTGCCCAGTCTTTGCGGGCTTTGGCTTCCAGACGAAGATTCAGTACCAAATCGATAATCTTATTCACAATTTCATTGCTTCCATTCTGCGCTCCAGCAGTTTCCGGTTTTAATCCCAAAATTTCAAAAACAACGGTATGGAAAAATGATTTCAACTCCTTCAAATCTGAATCGGATATTTTTTGCTGCCCGGCTTTCACTGAATTAATCATCCGTGCACCATCGAATAAATGTGCAATGGCAACTGCGCTGTTTAAATCGTCGTTCAGTGCTGCAAAGCATTTTTCTTTCAAACCGGCCACATCCACGGTTGATTGTTCTGAAACCGGCAGTTTTTCCAATGTTTCCAAAGCTGTAAAAAGGCGTTCCAATCCTTTTTCGGAGGCTTGCAGCGCTTCGTTCGAAAAATCGATTGTGCTTCGGTAGTGCGCCTGCAAAATAAAAAAACGGATGGTCATAGGTGAATAAGATTTTTCCAGCATTTCGTGGTTGCCCGAAAACAATTCATCAAGTGTAATGAAGTTCCCCAGCGAACGGGCCATTTTCTGTCCGTTAATGGTAATCATGTTGTTGTGCATCCAGTAACGCACCGCTTCTTTTCCCTGGCTGGCCGTTGATTGGGCAATTTCACATTCGTGGTGCGGGAAAGTCAAATCCATTCCTCCACCATGAATGTCGAAAACATTGCCAAGGTATTTGGTGCTCATTGAAGAACATTCAAGGTGCCAGCCCGGATAACCGTCGCTCCAATTCGAAGGCCAGCGCATAATATGTTCCGGTGTGGCTTTTTTCCACAACGCAAAATCGAACGGGTTTTTCTTTTCATCCTGGCCTTCCAGTTGCCGGGTATTGGTTTTTATATCATCGAGATTCCGGCCTGAAAGTTTTCCGTACCGGTATTTTTCGTTGTATTTTTCCACATCGAAATAAACCGAACCATTCACTTCATAAGCGAAACCGTTTTTCAAAATGGAATGAATAAGCTGCTGTTGCTCGATGATATGTCCGGATGCCCGTGGTTCTATATTTGGCGGTAAAACGTTCAATTCCCGCATGTTCTGATGGAAGGTGTTCATATATTTCTGTACCACCTCCATAGGTTCGAGTTGTTCCACCCGTGCCTTTTTTGAAATTTTGTCTTCACCCGATTCGTCGGCTTCATTTTCCAGGTGGCCAACATCAGTAATATTACGCACGTAACGTACTTTGTAGCCGATAAATGTAAGGTAACGATACAGCAGATCGAATGTAATATTGGGCCGGGCATGCCCCAAATGCGAGTTACTGTAAACCGTGGGTCCGCAAACATACAAACCCACTTTGCCTTCAACCAGCGGTTTAAACAGCTCCTTTTTTCGCGTTAATGTATTGTAAATAACCAGTTGGTCCTTCATACGGTTGAAAATTGTACCAGGTGTTGCAAAGTTAAAATAAAATGGAGGAAAACAGTGAAAAAATTGCTGCCTGCATGAGGCTTATTCCGGTTTGGTTAAAGGTTCTTCAGTTAATTCTTGCGAAACCGGAGATTCCTCTTCTGATAATTGTTCCTCTTTATCGAGGGTATTAAATTGTTTCCTGTAAAACAGCAGAATGGAAAATATTCCAACAGTTATTGAAGAATCGGCAATGTTGAAAACCGGACGGAAAAAAATAAATTCGTTTCCACCCCAGAATGGCACCCACTCAGGCAAAGTGGTTTGAATCATTGGGAAATAAAACATATCGACCACCCGACCGTGCAGAAACGTAGCATAACCGCCTCCTTCGGGTAAAAAGCCGGCAACCTGGCCGTAACTGTGATTAAAAATCATTCCGTAAAAAAGGCTGTCAATAATATTCCCGATGGCGCCGGAAAAAATGAGCGCAATACAAACCAAAAAACCGAAAGGAATTTCTTTGTGCCGGGTTAGCCTGAAAAGATACCAGCCAATAGCAATTACAGCAAAAATTCTGAAAATACTCAAAAACATTTTTCCGTATTCGCCGGCAAATTCAAATCCGAAAGCCATTCCGTTATTCTCCACAAAATGAAGAATAAAAAAATCTTTAATAACCACGATTTCTTCACCAAGAGAAAGATTGGTTTTAATCCAGATCTTCAGTACCTGGTCAATAATCAGCACCAAAAAAATTATTATAAGTAGCCTGGTAGTACGATTCTTCATAACATGTCACAAAAAAACTCCCGGATATTTTCCTGATAAGAAAACTCCGGGAACATGTAAAAGTTTATTTGAGTATCTATCCCAGGCTTCTTTTTGCATCGATGCACAACGTAGCATGAGGAACTGCGCGCAGTCGATCCTTGGAAATTAGTTTTCCGGTTTCCCGGCAAATCCCGTAGGTTTTATTCTCAATTCGTACCAGGGCAGCCTGTAAATGCTGAATAAATTTCAACTGCCTTTGAGCCAGTTTTCCAGCCTCCTCTTTCGAAAGTGTAGCAGCACCTTCTTCCAATACTTTAAATGTGGGTGAGGTATCCTGCGTGTCGTTACCATCACCTTGAGTAATGGAGCTTCTGTACATGTCATAATCTTCCTGAGCTTTCTCAAGCTTTCTAAGTATGATTTGTTTAAATTCCATCAACTCTTCATCCGAATATCTGGTTTTTTCTCCCATAACAATAGGGTTTTAAATTATTTCCTTTTCAAACTAATTTTGCCGAAAATAGTAAATTTTTATTACCCTTTTCAGGCTGTATAACATATCTTACTCCTGTTTCGAAACAACTATACCAATAGAAACGTCTTTGTCAATTTCAACTTCTTTGGCTGTTGCATCTCTTAGTTCGTCAACAAGTTGAAGGTCAACGGCCAAAGTTTGGGCGCAAATATAGTTTTTAAAATTTAATACCGCATCATTAATTGCATCGTGCTTTTGAATAATCAGCTGAATGCGGTCGGTAACCTCAAATCCACTTTCTTTCCTCAGGTTCTGGATTTTATTGATGAATTCGCGCGCATAACCTTCCTGTTTCAGCTCTTCGGTTACATCAATATCCAGCGCAATAGTCAATTGCCCTTCGGAGGCTACAGTCCAGCAGGGAATGTCTTCCGTCTGAACTTCAACATCATCTTTTGTGATGGCAATTTTCTGATCCCCGGCATCAATTTCCACAGTGCCTGCATTTTCCAGTTCAGCAATTTTGTGCTGATCGAACTGTACGATTGCGCCCGCTATTTGTTTCATTAGTTTCCCGTATTTGGGCCCCAGCGTTTTAAAATTGGGTTTTATTTTCTTTTTGATGATACCTTCGGTATCGGTCAGAAACTCCACTTCTTTCACATTCACTTCGGTTAGAATGATGTCTTTAACCGCCTCGAACTGCTCACGGAAATGCGGATTGAGCACCGGCACCATAATTTTGGCCAGCGGTTGCCTCACTTTCAGCTTTTCTTTTCGGCGCAGGGCCAGAATCATGGAAGAAGCCTTTTGGGCGATTCCCATTTTTTCTTCCAGGTCTTTGTCTATCAACTTTTCATCGTAACCCGGAAAATCAGCGAGATGAACGCTCTGGTCGATTTCTTTACCTGTGGCTTTATTCAAGTCGGCAAAAAGCAAGTCGGCATAGAACGGGGCTATGGGCGCCATCAGTTTGGCCACGGTTACCAAACTGGTGTAAAGTGTTTGGTAGGCCGAAATTTTATCGGTGGAATATTCTCCTCCCCAGTATCTCTTCCGGCTGAGGCGCACAAACCAGTTGCTCAGGTTTTCGGTTACAAATTCTGAAATGGCCCGGCCCGCGCGGGTCGGCTCGTAGTTTTCGTAACTTTCGCCCACTACTTTTACCAATGAGTTCAGCAGCGAGATAATCCAGCGGTCGAGTTCGGGACGCTGTTCAACCGGAATTTCTTCTTCGGCATACCTGAAATTGTCCACATTGGCATAAAGCGCAAAGAAATTGTATGTATTGTAAAGTGTTCCGAAGAATTTCCGTTTCATTTCTTCCACACCTTCCACATCAAATTTCAGGTTGTCCCAGGGTTGGGCGTTGGTAATCATATACCAGCGCAGCGGGTCAGAACCGTATTTGTCGATGGTGTAGAACGGATCGACGGCGTTGCCCAGGCGTTTCGACATTTTATTGCCGCTTTTGTCGAGCACCAGTCCGTTGGAAATGATGTTTTTAAACGAAACCGAATCGCTCACCATGGTGGCAATGGCGTGCAATGTAAAAAACCATCCGCGGGTCTGGTCCACACCTTCGGCAATAAAATCGGCAGGAAACAGACGAGCCCCACCCCATCCCTCCCCCAGGGGGAGGGTGTTCAGGGCAGTGGTTATTTTGTAAAGTACTCCTTCAATATTATTGATAATTTCTTCATTTTTAAACCGAAGGACTTCAAAACCCACTTGATTCAGAATCTCAGTTCTCTGTTTATCCGAAATATCCTTGTCAGGTAATGAATGATAACCTCCATCCACCTCGATAATTAAATGTTTTTTCAGACAAACAAAATCAACAATAAACTGATCAATAATATGTTGTCTGCGAAACTTATAATTTGCTAAACCACGATTTTTGAGATTCTGCCACAAAAACTTTTCTGCCTCTGTTGGATTTTCTTTTTGTTTTTTGGCAAGTTCTTTTAACAAACCATAACTCGAATCTCTTGCAGTCTGCCATTTCGGAGTTGCGGATTCTCCCCCTTTGGGGGAGTTAGAGGGGGCTCCTGTTTCAAATGGATAATGATGTTGGGCATAAGGCATGGCACCCGAATCGAACCAAACATCAATCAAATCGGGTTCGCGGAACATTTTTTTGCCTGAAGGGGAAACCAGTACCACATTGTCAATGTAAGGTTTGTGCAGGTCGATATTTTCAAAGTTCTCTTTTGAGTTATTTCCGGGTTTGAAATTCTTGTATGGATTTTCGATCATGAACCCGGCTCCAATTGCTTTTTCAATTTCCGCCATCAGCTCTTCTGTGGAACCAATGCATATTTCTTCCGAGCCATCTTCGGTGCGCCAAATGGGCAGCGGTGTTCCCCAGAACCGTGAACGGCTGAGGTTCCAGTCCACCAGATTTTCGAGCCAGTTGCCGAACCGGCCGGTGCCGGTTGACTGCGGTTTCCAGTTGATTGTGTTGTTCAGTTCCACCATGCGTTCTTTTACCGCTGTGGTTTTAATGAACCACGAATCGAGCGGATAATAAAGCACCGGCTTGTCAGTTCTCCAGCAGTGGGGATAACTGTGTGTAAGCTTTTCAATTTTGAATGCTTTGTTATCCAGCTTCAGCATCACCGAAATATCCACATCCACGGTGGGGTCGTCTTCGGTCAGTTTTTCGCTGTAATCGTTTTTCACATACCGTCCCGAAAAATCGTGGTATTTTTCAGTATTTACGTATTTTTTTACAAAAGATTCGGCCATTTCCGAGATAAGAAAAAAGCGTCCTTTGCGGTCAACCAGCGCCTGTGTTTTGCCGTCGGTATCTTCCACAATGAGGGGCGAAATTCCGTTTTGTTTGGCCACACGGTCGTCGTCGGCGCCAAATGTCGGGGCAATATGCACAATGCCGGTACCGTCTTCAATGGTTACAAAATCGCCGGTAATAACTTCAAATGCTTTTCCTTTGGGTTTTACCCACTCAATGAGTTGTTCGTACTGAACGCCGGCCAGTTCTTCGCCCGCATATTCAGCCAGCACTTTATACGGAATATTTTTATCCCCCTGGTTATATTCGTCAACCGGGGCATTTTCACTTTCAACATTAAAATAAACGTGCAGCAGGTCTTTGGCCAAAATCAGTGTGACCGGAATTCCTGTGTAAGGATTAAAGGTTTTGATTTTTACATACCGGATTTGTGGCCCTACTGCCAGTGCCGTATTCGACGGCAGTGTCCATGGTGTGGTGGTCCAGGCCAGAAAATAGAGGTCGGTGTCCACATTTTCAAACAGAAACTTCGAGCGCTCGTTGCGGATGGCTTTAAACTGTGCCACGATGGTGGTGTCTTTCACATCGCGGTAGCAACCCGGCTGGTTTAGTTCGTGCGAACTCAAACCCGTTCCGGCAGCAGGCGAATAGGGCTGAATGGTATAGCCTTTGTATAATAGTCCCTTGTTGTAAATTTGCTTCAGTAACCACCAGACGGTTTCAATGTAACGACTGTCGTAAGTGATGTAGGGGTCGTCCATGTTCACCCAGTAGCCCATAATGCGGGTGAGTTCTTCCCATTCGCGGGTATATTTCATTACCTCCTTGCGGCAGGCGGCATTGTATTCTTCAACCGAAATTTTCTTTCCGATGTCTTCCTTTGTAATGTTCAGCGATTTTTCCACGCTCAGTTCCACCGGCAAACCGTGGGTGTCCCAGCCGGCTTTGCGGTGCACGCGGTAACCTTTCATGGTTTTGTAGCGGCAGAAAATATCCTTAATGGCACGGGCCATCACGTGATGAATTCCCGGCATCCCGTTGGCCGAGGGCGGTCCTTCGTAAAACACAAAGGTTGGGTGGCCCTCGCGGGTGGAAATGCTTTTATGAAACGTGTCGTCTTCTTCCCATCGTTTTAATACCTCTTTATTGATCTGAGAGAGGTCTAATTGTTTGTATTCCTGAAATTTATTCACCATAAAAAACTCCTTGTTCTGCTGCTTTCGTTAAAAAAATATGCAAATATAGGAATTTTTTAAGGGGAGTGTTTTTATATGGAAAGCTAAATCATGAATCGGATAACATTTACTCTTCCACCCCAAACTTATACACACAAACCGAGTAATATTCCTCGCCGGGTTCCAGAATAGTAGAAGGAAAATCCGGCTGGTTGGGGCTGTCGGGGAAATGCTGGGTTTCGAGGCAGAATGAGGTACGGCGGTCATAAACTTTGCCGTTTTTCCCGGTGTCCCTGCCATCGAGGAAATTGCCGCCGTAAAACTGCAACCCTGGTTCGTTGGTGTAAACTTCCATTGTCCGGCCCGAAAAAGCTTCCACAACCCTGGCGGCAAAGTTGATTCCACTTTCTGCAGGAAACAGTACCCAGTTGTGATCGTAACCCAACCCGTACTTCAGTTGTTCAAAATCTTCATCCACCCTTTCGCCAATAGCAGTTGGCGCCCTGAAATCCATCGGAGTACCTTCCACCGGAGAAATTTCGCCAATTGGAATCAATCCCTCATCCACCGGCGTGTAAAAATCGGCGTTGATTTGCAGAACGTGATCATTAATTGTTCCGTTTCCGTCGCCTTTCAAATTGAAAAAGGAGTGATGCGTCAGATTTACCGGTGTGGGACGGTCTGTAGTGGCCCAATATTCAATTTTCAATTCGTTTTCGTCTGTTAATTGATACTGCACCTTCACATTCAGGTTTCCCGGATAACCTTCTTCCATGTGAGGCGAAGTATAGGTTAAAATCAGCTTTTGGCCATCGGACTGGGTGGCATCCCAAACCACGTCGTTAAAACCTTTGGTACCGCCGTGCAAATGGTTTTCGCCGTTATTTTGAACCAGGGAATAAACGGTGTCATTCAGTACAAACTTCCCTTTGGCAATACGGTTTCCGTAGCGGCCAATCAGTGCTCCGTAGTAAATTTCATTTGAATTTAAATATCCTTCCAATGTTTCGTAACCGGTTACAATGTCTGCAAAATTTCCATTTTTATCAGGAACCCACAGATTTACTACGCGCCCGCCAAAGTTGGTTATTTGAGTAACTACCCCGTTGCTGTTTTTAAGGGTAAACAATTCCACCTGTTTCCCGTCAGCAAGTCCGCCAAACGAACTTGCATCAATTAATACTGGCTGTTTTGGTTTTGGAGAACAGGAAAACATCGTAATTATCGCCAAAATTATGAACGTATTTTTCATCTCATTATATTTATTAATTTAACGGTATTCGATGAAACTCGCTTTATGATGATTTATTTTTGTGGCAAAACTTTGCCATGCTCGTTTCATTTTAAGTTATTTTTGTTTTTTATGAACGATGCTGCTAATTTAAGGGTAATTTTTACACCTGAAAATAAGTTTGAAAAGTAAATCTAAAAAAAGATAAACCATGCAAAAGTTTCACACCTCTCCGGTTTTTTTCCTCTTCGTTTTAATTCTGTTGACGGGTTGCCGGCAAAAACCTGAAACACCCCAGCGTCCCAATATTTTGTTTGCCATTGCCGACGATGCCTCGTGGAAGCATTTTGGCGCTTATGGCTGCGACTGGGTGAAAACACCGGCGTTTGATCGCGTGGCCAGCGAAGGCATATTGTTTACCCGTGCTTACACGCCCAATGCCAAGTGTGCGCCGTCGCGCTCGTGCATTTTAACCGGCCGCAACAGTTGGCAACTGGAAGAGGCTGCAAACCACTCACCGCTTTTCCCGGCAAAATTTAAAACCTATGCCGAAGCGCTGGGCGAACATGGTTACTGGGTAGGCAGCACGGCCAAAGGCTGGGCGCCGGGCGACCCCGGAGAAATCAACGGAAAAAGGCGCGAACTCACCGGACCAAAATTTAATGAATTCAAAACCGATCCGCCCGCAAAATTTATTTCGAATAACGATTATGCCAAAAATTTCGAGGCCTTTCTGGAAGAACGGCCCGAAGGACAGCCATTCTGTTTCTGGTATGGCAGCACCGAACCGCACCGTGCATACGAGTTTGAAGCCGGATTAAAATACGGAGGGAAAATTCTGGATGATGTTGATGAAGTTCCCACTTTTTGGCCGGATGTGGATTCCATACGTACCGACATGCTCGACTATGCTTTTGAAATTGAATACTTCGATCTCCACCTTCAGCAAATGTTGCAAAAACTGGAAGAACTTGGCGAACTGGAAAATACGCTGGTAATTGTTACGGCCGATAACGGAATGCCTTTCCCGCGCATTAAAGGCCAGGTGTATGAATATTCCAATCACCTTCCACTGGCTGTGATGTGGCCCGACGGTATCAAAAACCCGGGGCGTGTGATTCGAGACTTTGTGAATTTTATCGATTTTGCACCTACCTTTTTGGAAATGGCCGGGCTTACCAGCGAAAAAGCCGGAATGCAGCCAGTTTCAGGAAGAAGTCTGGCCGAATATTTCAATACCGAAAAAGAAGGAAATGTTTTCCCGGAACGCGACCATATTATTGTTGGAAAAGAGCGCCACGACGTTGGAAGACCAGACGATCAGGGCTATCCGGTGCGTGGAATTTTTAAAGGCGATTATCTTTACCTGCGTAATTTTAAACCCGAACGATGGCCCAAGGGGAATCCCGAAACCGGTTATCTTAACTGCGACGGCAGTCCAACCAAAACTTATATTCTGGACACCCGCCGCAATAAAGGTCTTATGGAATTCTGGCAGCTCAATTTCGGGAAAAGGGCAGCGGAAGAAATGTACAATGTGGTGGAAGACCCGTTTTGTATGAATAACCTGGCCGATGATGAAGCTTATGCAGAACTGAAAACAGAACTGGAAGCCGAAATGATTGAACAACTCACTACTCAGAGCGATCCGCGCATTTTGGGCAGCGGCGATATTTTCGATAATTACCCGTATGTTGGCGCCGTACAAAACTACTACAACCGTTACATGGCTGGTGAAAAAGTGCCCGCGGGTTGGGTAAACGAAACCGATTACGATCCAGATTTAAAGGAATAGAATCAATTTCGCAGGAATGAATTTTCAGCTTTTGCCTTTTTATAAAGAAGGAATTTTGGAAGCCGGATGCGATGAAGCCGGGCGCGGATGCCTGGCTGGTCCGGTAGTGGCGGCAGCGGTAATTCTGCCTCCTGATTTTAATTACGGAATTCTGAACGACTCCAAAAAACTTTCGGAAAAACAGCGGAAAGAACTTCGGCCACTGATTGAAAACGGGGCACAAGCCTGGGCGGTGGAAATGGTTTCCAACGAGGAAATTGACAAGGTAAACATCCTGAATGCCTCATTTATCGCTATGAACCGGGCGGTACAAAAACTGAAAGTGAAACCGGAATACCTGCTCATTGACGGAAACCGGTTCAGGCCGCAAACCGAAATTCCGTTTACCTGTATGGTAAAAGGTGACGGACGGTTTTACTCCATTGCCGCAGCATCGGTGCTGGCAAAAACCTGGCGCGATGAGTATATGGAAAAAATCCATCCGCAATTCCCCCATTTCGACTGGGCACAGAACAAAGGTTATGCAACATTAAAACACCGCGAAGCCATTGCAAAATATGGTATTACCAAATATCATCGTTTGTCATTCAGGCTTCAGAACGATCAGTTGAAACTGGATTTATGAGTGTTTTTTCTTAAATTAACCGCATGAAACAGTTGATATACATTCTATTTTTTATCCTGCCGTTTTTACTTTCAGGACAAAACGATACTACCATTTATTTCGGGGCGAACGGAAAAATGAACTCTGCGGAAAATCCGGTATTAAAAAAAGAAATTAAATACCGGGGAAAAAACCGGGTGAGAATCAATACTGAAAAGCTTGCTGATGATGGTTCATGGACCTTTTTATTCACTGAGCGGATTACCAGAAAAAACCCGGATTTGTTCCACATTCGAATTAAAGGCCGGGAATTCTCAGAAAGAATTGTGCGCCATTTTGAACCGCAACCCGATGGAAATTTGAAATTTACTGACACACAAAACGATCAGGTAAAACGCTCAGGATTCACGCAGTCAAAAATTCCACTCATTTTTCAAGGGGAACTCAGTGAGTATTATCCCAACGGAAACATCAAATCTGTTTCAGTTTACGAGAACAATGAGCTTATTTCAAACCAAAACTGGAAAGAAAACGGAGAAAAATACATCGACAATATTTTTTATTCTGTTCAACGTGAGCCCCGGTTTTTAAGGGGAACTCAGGCTTTACACCAGCATGTGCTGAAAACGTTCAGGGATTCGAAGGCTGACCTTTCGCAGATGGAAGGCCGGCTTGTGGTTGGATTTGTGGTGATGGAAAATGGCGAAATTGATGGCATCCGAATTGAAAAGGGACTGGGGCTGGAAATGAACAATCTGGCGCTAACGGCTTTTCACACCATGAAGGGCGAGTGGCAACCCGCCCGGCTAAATGGGGAAAATGTAAGGTTTTACCAGCTTTTTCCCATAAATTTCATTTACCGGGAGTTTGATTTCGACTACCTGGAGATGAAGGGAAGCATGTTGTACTGGGAGATAAACTGAAACAGAAGGTGGTTTTTTTGACGGTTACGGAAATGATTACGTAACAGATACGGTAAAATATTTTTGCATAGGGGATACACTGATAAATGATACCGTTTTTCAAAAATTATATTACAAGGGATTCGGAAAGCCTACTAAATCCGAAGGAAAAAAATTGTCTGGTTATTTTGGCGCCATCAGAAATGACACGTTAAACAAACAAGTATGGATTAATTCCAAACATCTGTTTAACGTCTTATTCCCGGCTCATTTACTTTTCTTATAGAAAAAATCGTTGTGAAATAATTGCATTTAAACCTGAAATAAAAACCAAAACCCGCTTGAAAAAATTAACCGACATATTGTTTAAACTGGACTTCAGCACATCCGGGAAACCAACAATCAATTATCGATTCAATTCAGAATTAACACAAAACTGAAACCACAAATATTAAATGAAAATGGAGCCAATCATTGACCACATAACAATAACCGTAAAAGACTTAAAAGCAGCAGAACCTTTCTATGACAAATTTCTTCCTGTTTTAGGCTTCAGCCTTGACCACAAATTTAAAGGCACGGTACCCGAACATGAATTTGAAGTCATTGAGTATTGTCATCCATTACTCATATTTGCTATTAATTCTCCAAGAAAAGCTTTTAAAGGTGGCATATATTGAACAGGGCTTCCCGATATCGGCAAACTCATCGGGACAGGCTTCCTGCCCTGGGAATTTGAGCAAATACAACCAATAAAAAAGGAGAGCAATCACGTTGCGCTCCTTCTCACTATGTTGACCCGTCAGGGCTCGAACCTGAACTCTTCTGGACCAAAACCAGACGTGTTGCCAATTACACCACGGGTCAATCATTGATGCCTTTTTGTTAAAGACGGTGCAAAAATAGAAATTTTTTTCTTTCAGGGGCTTTTGCCCGGTTTTTTTTACCGAATTGCTGTTTTGTTACTTTTGGATTAACTCCTGTAAGATTGGGGTGTTTTTATAAAACTGTATATTTGTCCTGATTCATTAAAAGGCCAATGTACCGGAAAAATACAATCAACATTATTTTGGGATGGGTGGTATTTCTGATTGCTTTCATCACCTATCTGCTTACCCTTGAACCAACTGCCAGTTGGTGGGATTGCAGCGAATTTATAATTAGCGCTTACAAACTGGAAGTTGGCCATCCGCCCGGTGCACCGTTTCATATTATATTGGGCCGGTTTTTCAGCCTGTTTGCACCCGGTGTTTCGCAGGTTGCATTTATGGTTAACCTGCTGTCGGCACTGGCCAGCGCAGGAACTGTAATGTTGCTGTACTGGAGCATTGTCCACCTGGCCCGGAAACTTTTTCCCGAACAGCTCACCAAAGCTGAACAAATTGTTGTTTGGGGAAGCGGTCTGGTTGGTGCGCTGGCTTTCACTTTTACCGATTCATTCTGGTTTTCGGCGGTGGAAGGCGAAGTTTATGCGCTTTCCTCTTTTTTTACCGCTGCCGTATTTTGGGCAATTTTGAAATGGGAAAACGAAGCCGGACAAAAGTATGCCGACCGCTGGTTGATTCTAATCGCTTACCTGATGGGGCTTTCCACTGGTGTGCACTTACTCAACCTGCTGGCCATTCCGGCAATCGGTTTGGTTTATTATTTCAAAAAATATGAATTCACCTGGAAAGGAGTCATCGCAGCATTATTCATTTCTGCTTTGGTACTTTTCGGAATTCAGTATGTACTAATTCCCGACATCCCTAAACTGGCTTTTCTTTTCGATTTGTTTTTTGTGAATATTCTTGGATTGCCGTTCAACACAGGCATGCTTGTATTTTTAGTACTGCTCGCAACAGGATTAGTTTGGGCAATTCGTTACACCCGGAAACGAAACCGGGTGGTTTGGAATACTGCAGTTACGGCTGTTGTTGTTATTCTGATTGGATATTCCACCTTTGCCCTGATCCTGATTCGCGCAGATGCCAATCCACCCATGAACCAAAACCACCCCGACAATGCTTTTGCCCTGCGCCGTTATTTGAACCGGGAACAATACGGAGACCGTCCATTGATTTACGGGCCTTATTTCAATGCAACAGCCATTGCCAGTTCCGGCGAGAAAAAATATTACAATCAGGTGAATGGCAGGTACATAGTTACAGGAACTTCTGCCTCAAAAACGGTTTACGACAGCCGGATGAAAACCATATTCCCCCGAATGTACAGCAGCAGTCCGCAGCATGTTGAGGCTTACAAAAACTGGGGAAACGTAAAAGGAAAACCAGTCAGGGTGCGCGAAGGCGGCGAGGTTAAAACATTGATGAAACCGACTTTTTCGGAAAACCTTCGTTTTTTCTTTACTTACCAGGTTGGGCACATGTATTTCAGGTATTTTATGTGGAATTTTGCCGGCCGCCAGAATGATGCACAAGGTCATGGAAATTTTATGAACGGCAACTGGATTAGCGGTATCAATTTTCTGGATGAAGCCCGAATTGGTCCTCATGATAATTTGCCTGAGTTTATGAAAAACGAACCGTCAAAAAATACCTATTATTTTCTGCCATTGTTGTTTGGGTTAATCGGGCTTTTTTATCAGTACAATCACAGCCGGAAAGGCAAAGAAGGATTTGCTGTGGTGATGACGCTCTTCATTTTAACAGGAATAGCCATTATTGTTTACCTCAACCAAACCCCCGTTCAGCCGCGCGAACGCGATTATGCCTACACAGGTTCGTTTTATGCCTTTGCCATTTGGATTGGGCTGGCTGTTCCGGCGCTTTTTTCAGCTCTGCAAAAAATAGTGAAAGGCGTTCCTAATGCTGTTTTAGTCATTTTGGGTTCACTGCTATTGGTTCCGGGAGTGCTGGCAACACAGAATTGGGATGACCACAATCGCTCAAACCGTTACATGACACGCGACTATGCCGTAAACTATCTGGAATCGTGCGCACCAAACGCCATTTTACTTACTTATGGCGACAACGATACATTTCCGCTTTGGTATGTGCAGGAAGTGGAAGGTGTACGGACTGATATAAAAGTAGTCAATATCAGCTATCTGGGCATGGACTGGTACATCAGTCAGCATCGCATGGCTACTTACGAAGCAGAGCCCGTTCCGTTTTCTTTTGAGGAAAACCAATACTACACGGGAATTCGCGATGGCGTTTTCATCCAGGACCGGCTCAACCGGGCTGTCGATTTGCGCGACGCCATGGAATTTATGGGCAGTGACGATGAACGCACCAAAGCCGAAACCGCTGGTGGTCAAAAGGTCGATTATTTTCCTTCCAGTGAATTTTATCTGCCTGTAAACAAACAAAAAGTACTGGAAACCGGAACGATTCAACCGGAAGATGCCGCTTTAATTTCAGACACCGTCCAGTTTAAAATTAACAAAAGATACGTGACCAAAAGCGAATGGGCTGTGCTGAACATGATTGCGGCCAACGACTGGGAACGCCCCATTTACATCGACCACAGCCTGTTATACACCAACAACATATTTTTTACCGACTGGCTGCAGTTCGAAGGATTGGCTTACCGTTTTGTGCCCGTCAAAACTGAAAGCCGCGCCATGAACACGGGGCATATCAATACAAGTATTCTTTATGAAAATGTGATGAATAAATTCGTATGGGGAAATGTAAACCACCCGGATGTTTTTCTCGACGACTACAACAAAAAAGCCATTCGCATTATTCAGGCCCGGTACATGTTTGCCCGGCTGGCCGAAACTTTGGTAAACGAAGGCCAAAACCAAAAGGCCGAAGAGGTTATCGACAAAATGTTCGGATTGTTTCCCAACGAAAAAATGCCGCTAACCTACGATTCCTTTCCGGCTGTTGAACAATACTTCCGGTCGGGAGCCACTGAAAAAGGCATCGAAAAAGCCAGACAAATGGCCGAAAACGGGTTTGCCATGCTGAACTATTACTTTTCGTTGCCGGAAAATTTTGCGCAAGCTGTTCAGGAAGAACAAGCCCGCGAAATGGGGAATATACAAAACCTGCTGGTACTTACCCGAAGGTATGATTTACAGGATTTAAACAGTGAGATTGACGGGCGATTGCAGCAAATGATTCAGGAGCTTTCCGGCGAAATACAACAATGATTTTATTGCAAAAATTATTTCACCTGATTTCTTTTGTTTGCTCAAGAAGTTTTTTTACCAACTTTTTCCCTCTCGAAACAATTCCCGGAGTTGGATGCAACTCCATTTCATGTTCAATAATGGACAGCAGTTCTGGCTTGAACCCGGGTTCTTTTTCGGAAATATTGAATAAAACCTGCATGGCATGTACCCGGTTGGCAACAGGTTCGCTGGACGAAGAAAAACATTCCAGGCAATAATCTACCAGAAAAGAATGGAATTTCCGCGGGAAATTGTGCTGACTGATTAGCTTGAGGTAATGCCTTTTTTTGCTGCTGTTTTTCTCTGTTTTAAGCCGCAGAATCATTTCAGGAATAAAGGGAGAGATCAACTCCTGATGGTTGTCGTTTATTTTGTCGGCAATATAAGCAGCCCGCCAGCTTTTGGGATGTTGTTCGTTAAACGCCAAATCTATAAGCAACCGTAACTTTCCCGGTTCCGATTCCAATTGCCGGACAAGCAGCGGGAGGTTTTCCCACGAAACAATCAGTTCGAGCAACTCTTCTTTGGTCATTTAAGTGTTTTTAGCAAAGATATCAGCTTCCTTTTAATTAATCGAGAAACACATGGGGGAAAAGATGAACGACTCCCGATAAAACAGCAGCCCAGCCCACAATTGAGCACATCATATAAAATACCAGATGTCGGCGATGCCGGTAATATTTTCGGGCAAGAAATGCACCCAGCGGAATAGACAAAAGTACCGGTGTGCCAATAATAATTCCCCAAAAACCGTATGTTTTTCTGAACCGGACCAAAAAACGGTTTTTACGGGTGAATATTTTAATTTTCCTTCGTACTTTTTTGAGGGGAAAAAATTTACGATAACGGCGTTTTATAAATTGAGGCACCTGGTTACAAATGTATGGCCAAATAAAATTAAAAGCACGAATTACATATTTGCTCAGATAATAAAAAAACAAAAATCCACCCATGCCGCCGGCAAGAAGGGCCAATATGGCCTGCTCAAACTTCAGTCCGATAACCAGGGCGTAAGGCAGCGTATAAAAGTATTTTACCGAAGCCAGTAAAATTACATGTATAATTTTGAAAACCATAATCTTATAAATCAAAAATGAAACGAAAGAAAGGCTCCTTTGTTTCAAAAAGAACAGGAAAAATTAAGTTCAGCGGAAAACTTTTTCAAACAGCCGTTAATTCACCATATTCTGGGGGTTTCCTTTCAAAAATGCTTCCAGGTTTTCTGTGGCAATTTCCATTAATCTTTCACGTGCTTCGGTGGTGGCCCAGGCGATGTGGGGTGTAATGTAGCAGTTTTTGGTCGAAAGCAGGGGATTATCGGGTGCGGGTGGTTCAGTGGACAACACATCGAGGCCGGCGCCTGCAATTCTGCCGGTGTTAAGTGCTTCTGCCAAATCGTTTTCGTTTATCAGCGGTCCGCGGCCGGTGTTGATTAAAATGGCTGAAGTTTTCATTTTATCAATGGCGGCTTTGTTAATAAAGCCTGCGTTTGCATTGGTTAAAGGACAGTTTATGCTGATAAAATCACTTTCAGCAAGCAACATGTCAAGGTCAACCTGCCGGGCATTCAGGTTTGTTTGTTTCCGGCTTCGATTCTGAAAAATAATATTCATGCCAAATGCCAATCCAATTTTTGCAACCGCCTGGCCAATCTGACCAAAACCAATTATTCCGAGTGTTTTGCCGGCCAGTTCGGTTTGCGGTGTGAGGTGATAACTGAAGTCAATGCTGTTGGCCCAGTCCCCGTTTTTCACCGATTCAGCATGTTTCGAAACATTTTGGACGATATGCAGGATGTGTGAAAACACCATTTGCGCCACAGATGCCGTGCTGTATGCCGGAATGTTGGTGACCACAATTCCCGCTTCGGTGGCGGCTTCCAAATCCACCACATTATACCCAGTGGCTAAAACACCAATAAATTTCAGCCCGGGCAACTCACTGATTACTTCCCGGTTAAAAACAACTTTGTTGGTAAAAACCGCCTCAGCACCTTTGGCACGCTCCACGGTTTTTTCAGGCGGAGTTCGATCATGAATCATACATTCACCAAGTTCTTTTATTCCATCCCAGTTCAGGTCTCCGGGATTGAGCGTATATCCATCGAGTACAACAATTTTCATGATGTTTAAATTAAATCTCCGAAAATAGAAATTTTGAAATTCATATCCATATTAAAATAAAAAAATACTTTTTTGTATTTTATTTATAAAATCTTCGTAACTTACTCACAGGTATTTGATTATTAACTTTAAAATGAATGGTTATGAAAAAGATTCTGTTTTTTCTCGTTTCGGCAGGATTCCTTCTTTTTACATCCTGCAACTCCTTAAGCCCGGTTGAGAATTTTGATGAAGATGTTGCGCTTAAAAAAGCAAAAATGGTTCAGAGCTTTAAGGCACATTTAAGTGGCGACCAGGAAGTGCCTCCTGTTGAAACCAATGCAACCGGACAGGCCAATTTTAAATTGAGTAAAGATGGTGATGCACTCCATTTCAAACTGATTGTTGCCAATATTACTGATGTAAGAATGGCACATATTCATTTGGCCCCCGTGGGTGAAAACGGTGGTGTTGTGGTATGGTTATATCCTGCAGGTCCTCCTCCGGAATTAATTGAAGGAAAAATCAATGGAATTCTTGCCGAAGGTGTAATTACAGCTGACAATCTGGGAGGTTCGCTTGCCGGAGAGCCCCTCGATGCACTTATCGATGAACTGGAAGCTGGAAATGCCTATGTGAATGTTCACACAAACGCTTATCCGGGTGGAGAAATCCGGGGGCAAATAAGTGCGAATAATTGAATGTATTGTTTCCAAAAAAGGCCTTGTAAAAAGATAAATTCTTTTACAAGGCCTTTTTTTTGGTTTATTTTTTTAATTATTGGCCATTGCAAAACCTACTAAATAGCACAGTTCAGCCACTTTTTTTATTTTATCGTAATTTATCCGTTCCGGCACATCGGTAACTTTATGGTAATCGGCAGTATATCCGGTTGATAAATTCAATACGGGAACTTTATTCCGGTGAAAATGATAATGATCGCTGGAGTAGAAAAACCTTTCCGGTAACGAAAAGTCGGGAGTAAGATTTATTCCCAAACATGCTGCTTCAGTAATTTTTTTCAAATTCGGATCAAAATCGTTAACCAGTGCATAAATTTCATGGAATGGTTTTACCTGCTTTGGCGAGTGTGCCCAAACCGAATCCCGCGGTTCGTAAACCCTGCCTACCATATCGAGGTTTATACAGGCCACAGTTTTTTCGAGCGGGAAAACCGGATTTTTGCTGTAATATTCCGAACCAATTAATCCTACTTCTTCGGCAGTTACCCACAAAAAAACGATACTCCTTTTGGGTTTTTCTTCACTAAGTGTGAATGCTCTGGCTACTTCGAGTAGCGTTGCCGTTCCTGAAGCATTGTCGTCGGCGCCATTGTAAATTTCCCCGTTTTTAGTCATTCCCAGATGATCGTAGTGCGCCATAAAAACAACGCATTCTTCTTTCAAAACCGGGTCGCTGCCCTCCACAAATCCAATGATATTCCTACTTTTCTTTTCCTTCACTTTCATAGCCGATTTTAACTGAATTTTGTTTTTCGAAACAAAAGAAACCGGCTTCCCCTTTTTTGCGATTTTTTGAAGTGTTTTTTTCCACCTGCCTTTTTTTCCTAAAATTGCATCCGCCACGTCCGGAGTGGCAATCACAAGGTTGGTTTCATTTTCTGAACTGGTTTTTTCCAAAGAATAATTTGGTCTGTTAGCCCGGCGTGAAATCTGGTTAAACGTTTTATTCTCTTTATCCTGCACACTGGTAATTAAAATGACCGCCCTGGCTCCGGCATGAAATATTTTATCGGTTTTGTTACGTTCAAGACTGTTGTTCCAGTGATGTGAAAATTCTCCCTGAAAAGATTCTGGTGTTCCGGCAGATATCAGTACCACCTTATTTTTAAGTTCCAGGCCAGCCAATTCATCAAAATCCGAATTTTCATCGTTCCATCCAAAACCGGCAAAAATAAGTTCCCCCTCCATTTCAACCACTTCTGACTTTTGATTGAAAAGAGCAAATTCGTTCCCCGAAAAAACTTTTTCTTTTTTGTTACCAAATATTTTCAGAAAAGTGTTTTCTTCATCCCTACCCGATTCAAACAGTGCAAATTTTTGCGAATAGCCTTTTCCCATGTATTGAAGGTCTGATTTTTCAATAGTTGCCACAAGGTAATCAGCAGTAATTTCCAACGCCGGAGTTTTACTTGAAAAACCCCTGCCCTGTAAACTATCTGATGACAGAAAATTTATGTGGTTTGCCAACTCGCTTTTCGAAATGAATGGAAGTCTTAAATCCTGTGAAAAACCGGAACAGGATAGAAAGAGAAATATAGTGAAGAGAAATAAATTTTTATACCGTTTCAATTCCATTCTAAAAAAATAATTTGCGATATTTAACAGTTTAAATGGCTAAAAATAATATTTCCCCATAAAACAGGAAGTAATCCGGACGTTATTATACATGAATCGAACAAACGAAAAATAAAATACAGAATGATGAATCCAATAAAAGAACTTGCAAAAATTATCCTTGTTTTTACGGCAATTTTAATGGTACCGTCGTGTGCGGTAAATCCGGTTACCGGCAAAAAACAACTCATGCTAATGTCTGAAGCACAGGAAATTGAGATGGGCAAACAATATGACCCACAGGTGATTTCCACCTTTGGCCAATATCAGGATGACCAACTGCTTCAGTTTATTCAAATAAAAGGTGAGGAAATGGGTAAACTTTCCCACAGACCGAACCTGCAATATCATTTCAGAATTCTGGACACTCCGGTTATTAACGCATTTGCAGTTCCGGGCGGGTACATTTATTTGACCCGCGGAATTTTGGCACAGTTTAACAACGAAGCCGAACTGATGGGTGTTTTGGGCCACGAAATGGGACACATTACGGCCCGACATACCGTGAGCAACCAAAGTAAACAGCAATTGGGTCAGTTGATTCTTATTGGCGGAATGATTGCTTCTGAAGAATTTCGTGATTTTGCCGGCTATGCCATGCAGGGAATGCAGTTGCTTTTTCTGAAATTCAGCCGCGATAATGAACGCGAAGCCGATCAGCTTGGTGTGGAATATGCTTCAAAAATTCAATACGATGCCCAAAAAATGGCTGATTTTTTCAATGTGCTGAAAAAAATGAACATGGCCAGCAGTCATGGCGGAATTCCCACATTTCTTTCTACTCACCCTGATCCGGGCGATCGCTACAATGCAGTTACACAGCAAGCCAGCGAATGGAAAACGAACCTGGGCTATTCCGACTGGAAAATAAACGAAACCAGCTACCTTCAAATGATAGACGGGATGGTTTACGGAGAAGATCCACGGCAGGGGTATGTTGACAGCAACGTTTTTTATCATCCGGAAATGAAATTCAGTTTTCCGGTTCCGGCAGGCTGGAAACTGGAGAATTCTCCCCTCCAGGTTCAAATGGCACCGGAAGACGGGCGGGCCATGATGGTTTTTATGCTGGCTCAGCAAAAGTCAGCGCAGGAAGCTGCAGAAGCCACCCTTCAGGAATTAAAACTGACTGTGCTTGAAACAAAACGCGAAATGGTAAATGGCCTGCCTGCCGTTGCGGCCATTTCGCAGCAGGTGTCGCAAAACCAGCAAACCGGCCAGCAGCAAGCCTTAAAAGTAATGTCGTATTTTATTGAATACGGTGGGCAGGTTTACGTTTTTCACGGGGTTTCAAGCGATGCTGACTTCAATTCTTTTGCCAGATTATTTGAATCAACTATGAAAAGTTTTAACCAGTTAACCGACGCATCAAAGCTCAATGTTAATCCCAAACGAATCCGGATTAAAAAAGTACAACAAAACGGAACACTGGCCGAGGCATTTCGTTATTTTGGTGTTCCGCAAAACAAAATGAACGAACTTGCACTGCTTAATAACCTGGAACTTTCAGACTTGATTCAAAGTGGCAAACTCCTCAAAATAGTCGGAGAATAACCGTTACCATCGCTTTTCCATGGAAGCTGTTTCCGGGAAAAATAACACGAATATTATTATCAGGAGGAGGTTTGTTGGGAAAGACGGATGCAAATTTTTATCTTAGCCTACCATTTTTAATATTGAATTGAATGTTCAAATTTTTGCTTTATCCTTTTTCATTTTTATACGGAATTGCTGTTTATTTCCGCAATCTCTTATACGATTGGAATTTTCTGAAATCAAAAGAATTTGATGTACCTGTAATTTCCATCGGCAACATCACCGTTGGCGGAACCGGCAAAACCCCTCATGTGGAATACCTGGCAGAGCTTTTAAAAGATAAATTTGAAGTGGCCACCCTCAGCCGGGGATACAAAAGAAAAACAAAAGGATTTAAACAGGTTGATGTAACTTCCAATGTTTTTGAGGCGGGTGATGAGCCCCTTCAAATCAAAAAAAAATTTCCTGAAATTACTGTTACCGTTTGCGAAAACAGGGTTGAAGGCATGGAAAAAATGCTGGCTGCAACAGAAATTAAATCTCCCGATGTAGTTCTGCTCGACGATGCGTTTCAGCACCGCCGCATTATTGCGGGAATAAACATTTTGCTTATAGATTACAACCGCCCCATAAAGGAGGACAGCCTCTTGCCGGCAGGTCGGCTTCGCGAAAGTGCCTCCCAAATGAGAAGGGCGAACATTATTATTTTTACCAAATGCCCGCCTGCCAAAGTAACTCCCATTATGCGCCGGATTCTTCAAAAAGAAGTCAAACTTAAACCTTACCAGGAATTGTTTTTTACCTCTTTTGAATATGGAAAAATCAAACCGGTGTTTTCTGGCAGTGAACTGAAAAACGATTTTTACAAAAAACAAACCCATGCCATCCTGATTGTTACCGGAATTGCATTTCCTGTACTTATTCCTGAATACCTGAAACAGTTTGCAAACGAAACCGGTTTTATTCAGTTTCCCGATCACCATTACTATTCTTCCGACGATATTCAGCTAATAATGAATAAATTTGAAAAAATTAATTCACATCAAAAAATAATAATTACAACCGAAAAGGATGCCGTACGTTTTAAAGAGATGCCCGATTTGGATGAGCAGTTTAAATCAGCACTTTATTGCCTTCCGGTAAAAGTTAAATTTCTTGACGAAGAAGGAAAAATGTTTAATAAAAAAATTTTGAATTATGTTGGAGAAAATAAAAGCAACCGCGAGTTACATAGAAGACAGAATAAAAGCCAGGCCTGAAACAGGAATTATTTTGGGCACCGGGCTTGGCGGTTTGGTTAAAGAAATTGAAATAATTGATTCCATTCCATACAATGAAATACCTGATTTTCCGGTTTCAACGGTTGATGGACATGCCGGCAGGTTAATTTACGGCAAGCTGGGAAATATTGAAGTACTGGCCATGCAGGGACGGTTTCATTACTACGAAGGATATTCCATGAAGGAGGTTACTTTTCCGGTGCGGGTAATGAAATATGCAGGAGTAAAACAATTGTTTGTTTCCAACGCTTCGGGAGGGCTTAATCCGGAATGGCATGTGGGCGACATTGTAATTATTACCGATCACATCAACTTTTTCCCGGAACACCCGCTGCACGGGAAAAACGAAAATGAACTGGGGCCGCGTTTTCCCGACATGAGCAAGGTTTACGACGAGCGGCTGCGCAACAAAGCCAAACTGATTGCCCTGGAACACAACATCCATGTAAAAGAAGGCATTTATATCGGCGTGCAGGGCCCTACCTTTGAAACGCCTGCCGAATATAAAATGTTCCGCATTTTTGGCGCCGACATTGTGGGCATGTCAACTGTACCTGAAGTTATAACTGCCCGGCATTCAGGAATGAAGGTTTTTGGCATTTCAATAATTACCGACAGTGGCGTACCGGGTGAAATTGTAGAAATTTCGCACGAAGAAGTTCAGGAAGTGGCCATGAAAGCCGAACCAAAAATGACCCTGATATTAAAAAAGCTCATTGAAAGCATATAAGAGTTCAGAGTTCAAAGTTCAAAGTTTAAAGTTTAAAGTTTAATGAAAGCATTACATTTTGCCAGCGATACCGCCATTCCGGAGAAGGCCTGAATCTTTAACATTTAACCAGCTAAAAATGAAAAGTAAGTTATTAATAATTGTCATGACAGCCTTATTGTTGAGTTGTTCAACACAAAAAAAGGATAACGTGGAACTGGTACTTGATACAAAATCTGCTTTGGGCGAAGGTGCCATCTGGAATTACAAAACCGGCGAACTCATTTGGGTGAACATCACCGAAAAAATTCTGAATTTTTACAACCCTAAATTGAAAAACAATAAGGAAATGCTGACCGGGCAGATGATTGGAACAGTAGTTCCTTCCGAATCGGGAAAAATGATGGTGGCGCTGGAGAACGGTTTTTACCAGTTAAATCCCAAAACCGGGTCGAAAAAGTTAATAACCAATCCCGAAGAAGACATTTCGGGCAACCGCTTTAACGATGGAAAATGCGACCCTGCCGGACGATTCTGGGCAGGTACCATGAGCACCGAAGGGAAATCGCAGGCCGGAGCACTTTACCGGCTCGATTCTAATGGTTCGGCACAAAAAATGATTGGAAACGTAACTACTTCAAATGGAATTGTTTGGTCGCTGGATTATACCAAAATGTATTATATCGATACCCCAACCCGAAAAGTAATGGCCTGGAATTACAACAATGAAACCGGCGAAATAAGCAACCCGGAAACAGCCATCGAAGTTCCGCAGGAAATGGGCTATCCCGATGGAATGACCATTGACGCTGAAGGAAATGTTTGGATTGCACTCTGGGGCGGAGCGGCTGTGGGATGCTGGAATCCCTTAACCGGAGAATTGTTGCAAACGATTGATGTCCCGGCTAAAAATGTAACCTCCTGCGCTTTTGGCGACGATGATTTGGGAACGCTATACATTACAACCGCACGGCAGGGAACAAGTGAAGAAGAACTAAAAAAATTTCCTCATGCCGGTGGCGTGTTTAAAACCAGACCGGGCGTGAAAGGCGTGGAAGCATTTTTCTTCAAAGGGGAGTTTTAAAAAGAGAATGTCACGCAAAGGCGTAAGGTCGCTAAGATTTTATAAAATAGAAGCTCTTCCTTTGCGTCTTCGCAACTTTGCGAGAAAATTAAAAAACTAAAACAATGAACATTAAATTTATACCCGATTATTCCGATATTGAAAAAGCCCACCAAACCATACAGGAATATGCTCACCGCACACCGGTTTTAACTTCTTCAAGTATCGATAAAATTGTTGGAGCCGACTTGTTTTTTAAGTGCGAAAATTTTCAGAAGGTTGGCGCATTTAAATTCAGGGGGGCTTGCAATGCCGTGTTTTCGCTTTCGCAGGAGGAGATGGAGATGGGCGTGGCCACGCACTCGTCGGGAAACCATGCTGCTGCATTGGCGCTGGCAGCAAAAATGCGCGGCATTCCTGCCTATATTGTAATGCCCGAAACTTCGCCCGAAATTAAAAAGAAAGCGGTGGCAGGCTACGGGGCACAAATTACCTTTTGCAAACCCACACTGTTGGCACGCGAAAACACTCTGGCTGAAGTGGTCAAAGAGACCGGCGCCACCGAAATTCACCCGTACAACAATTTTTATGTAATTGCCGGTCAGGGAACCGCTGCCAAAGAGCTGATTGAAGATGCTGGCAAATTCGATATCATTCTGGCTCCTGTAGGTGGTGGCGGTTTGCTCAGCGGAACAGCCATTTCAGCCAAGCAGTTGTTGCCAAAATGTAAGGTAATTGCTGCCGAACCTGCCGGCGCCGACGATGCTTTTCGCTCTTTTCACAGCAAAAAGCGGGTGCCTTCTAAAAATCCGAAAACCATTGCCGACGGCCTGCTCACTTCGCTGGGCGAGCGCAACTTTAAAATCATTCTCGAAAAAGTGGACGATATCGTTACTGTTTCAGAAGAAAAAATTGTGGAATCCATGCGCCTCATCTGGGAACGCATGAAAATCGTTATCGAACCATCATCTGCTGTTCCGCTGGCTGCCATTCTGGAAGGTAAAGTGGATATAAAAAATAAAAAAGTGGGCATAATTCTTTCCGGCGGGAACCTGGATTTGGGAAAGTTGCCGTTTTAACCAAACTTTACCTCCCAAACAAAACTTACTTTCCTGCGAAATCGAATATAGCCCGGAAAGAAAGAAGGGCATTAAAATTTCTATCTTTGCAAAAAACACATTTTATGATTTTTGTAACCGGCGGAACAGGCTTAATTGGTGCGCATTTGTTATTCGAATTAATTTCTTTGGGAAAAAGGGTAAAAGCACTTAAACGCAAAACGAGCAATTTGCAACAAGTGCTTAAAATCTTTTCCTTCTATTCAGAAAATCCGGAAAAACTTTTCAACCAGATTGAATGGGTTGATGGCGATATGCTGGATTATTTCGAATTGGAAAAATTGCTTGCCGGAACAAAGGAAATTTATCATTGTGCAGCCATTGTTTCGTTCAGCAAAAGTGAGCACAAACAAATGATTCACAACAACGTGGAAGGCACTGCCAATTTGGTTAATGCAGCATTGGAAACCGGTGTTAAAAAATTCTGTCATGTAAGCTCTGTGTCGGCCTTGGGAACCAACCAGAATGGTTTTATTATTGATGAACAAACCAATTGGGTACCCGGCAAAAAAGTTACCGGTTATTCTCACAGCAAGTTTTTTTCGGAGGCGGAAATATGGCGCGGAATTGAAGAAGGACTGGATGCAGTTATTGTAAATCCTTCAATTGTTTTAGGGCCAGGCAATTGGGAAGCCGGAAGTTCGCGGTTATTTAAAACGATTTGGGATGGAATGAAATTTTATACCAAAGGAATTACTGGTTATGTGGATGTAAAGGATGTTGTTCGGGCTATGGTTTTGCTCATGGACGATAAAAATTTTGAAACCTGTAAAAACCAGCGATTCATTTTAAATGCCGAAAATATGAGCTACCAGGAACTATTCAGTAAAATTGCAGAGGCACTGGAAAAACCAAAACCAAAACTTTATGCTTCGCCCATTCTTACAGAATTTGCATGGCGTGGCGCCAAACTTTTCGGATTGTTCAGTAAAAACCAACCGCCCATTTCGCGTGAAACATCAAATGCAGCACACACCAAAAATTTGTTCGACGGCAGCAAAATATCCCAGTCCATTGATTTTAATTATCTTCCGGTTGAGCAATCGATAAAACAAACCGCCAACTATTTAAAAAAAGATATGCAAAACATCGGGACAAAGTAGCAGTTTATGATGATGTCTCAAGTATATTTTTGTTTTATAAAATAGACTCTTTCAGGTTATATCCCAATAACTATCAGCGATTATTCAAATGGTATTTAATAAGGGAATAAGGTTTACCTTTTTATTGTTTGCCATTTTACTAAGGTTTGAAAAAAAAAATAAGGTTTATTTTAGTACATAGAAACCTTATTTTCAATGTATTAACCTTAGTAGAATAGTTACACATTTGATTATTACCTTATTACCTTATTGTTCTTCGACAAAGATTATATAAAAAAAACAAAATGGTCACCGCCTTTTTTAAAGCGAGTAAATTTATGGATAATATATTCATTTATAGTCGTTAATATTCATATAAAACAGTCATACTCTACAAAATCGCTGATAGCTATCGGACTGAAAGGTCTGGCACCGGTAACCAGTTTCTTATATCTTCACGCCTCTTTCGAAGTATGTGCCTGGTAAATACTGGCATTCAACTCAAAACCTACGAGCAGTATCAGCGACATCACATACATTAAAAACAGGAGAATTAAAAGTGTACCAATGGAACCATACAATTTATTGTACTGGCTAAAATTGTTGATGTAGTATGAGAAACCACCCAAAGCAAAAATACTAAGGATAGTTGACAGTGTACTTCCGGCTGAAATAAACCGCCATTTTGTTTTTTTTGCCGGAGCCATGTAATACAAAAAAGAGTTGGCAAAAAACAGCAACAATACAATCACCACCCATTTTCCAAAGGTCAGCAGGAAAATGGTAAAACTGTCACGAATGATTTCATTTTCAAGCAAATAACTGATGGCAATTTGCCCGCCGGTAATTAATGCAACAGCAATTGTTAGCAATACAGAAAGAATTCCCAAAAGGAAAACGGCTGCCAGACGCTGGCTTAACCACGAACGCCGGTTAATGCTGTGAACAGTAGCATCGAAGGCGCTCATCATGGAAGCCAGGCCGTTTGTTGAAA
This sequence comes from Mariniphaga sp., assembly GCA_019429205.1. Classification (GTDB taxonomy): domain Bacteria; phylum Bacteroidota; class Bacteroidia; order Bacteroidales; family Prolixibacteraceae; genus Mariniphaga. The sequence goes on from JAHYIT010000004.1 coordinate 68,155, forward strand.
ATACCAAAGCCATTACAAAACCTAACGACAATAAACCTCCCCTTGGCCGCATAATAATATCGGTAACCGTGCCTTCAATGGTGTTAAACGTACTTTCAGGAACAAATTCCTGAATTAAACGGAAAAGTTCGTTTTGAAAATTTTCGATGGGAATATAAGGAATGAGGGTAAATAAAAACAAAATGAAAGGGAAAAAGGCGATAAAAAAAGAAAAAGCTATGGCTGAAGCCCGGGTGGTAATAGAGCCTTTTACAATACTGCGCCAAAAAAACAACGCAACATCATACAAAGGAACACCATCGAAAAAGGGCAGCGAAATTTTCTCAGCCCGTTCAATTAACTGTTCTCCAATACGTTTGTATTTATTACGATTTAAAAACCCTGTATTCATAGGGTTATTCCTGTTTTTCAATTCTGAGTTGGTGGATGTAATTCTTCCCCTCGCTTTTTTTCAGCAAAAAATAAACCCTGAAAGTACCCTTTTGAGTTCCAAGATTTCCAATTACATACTGGGCTCCTTCTTTGCCACCCTGGTGGATAACAGAAAAACTCTGTGGTAAGTTGTTGCTAAAAAAATCACTCACAATAAGCTGAGCCTGTGCCTTGCTGTAAACATTGTCGCTGTCAGGCACCACCAATTCAACATTCTGATTAAAATATTCTGAAAGCGACCTGGCATTGCCCGATTTCAGGCTAAGAATAATCTCGTCGGGGATTTGTGCAATTGCCGGTAAGGTAAACAAAAACAGACCGGCAAAAAGGTAAATCATAAATAATTTCTTTTTTATTGATGACATGATTTTTAATTTTTCAAATAGTAAGCGCCATTTTCATAACAAAAACTGTGCAAAAACAGATTCAACCTCTTATTTTTGGTAAATTTATAAATTAATTATTCATAACAGAGGATGAAGCTTACTTTATTGATGGTTGGTAAAACGGATGAAAAATATCTGCAGGAAGGAATTTCCAGGTATCAGATGCGTTTGAAACATTATATCGATTTCAGGCTTGAAATAATTCCAGACATAAAAAAGGGAAAAAACATGATGGTGAACCAGCAAAAAATGAAAGAAGGAGAGCTTATTCTGGCAAAACGGGCACCGGCACAGGAGTTTCACCTGCTCGATGAAAAAGGCAAACAAATGACTTCGAGGCAATTTGCAACCTTTCTTCAGAAAAAAATGGCCAGCGGAATAAAAGAACTTGTTTTTGTTATTGGTGGGCCATACGGTTTTTCAGACGAAGTGTATGAACAGGCCAATTCAAAAATTTCATTATCGAAGATGACTTTTCCGCACCAGTTGGCTCGACTTTTGTGCATGGAGCAGTTTTACAGGGCTTTTACCATTATAAAAGGAGAACCATATCATCACGATTAATGTGTTTTGGAAAATAAATAAATACAGTTTCCTCATTTTTGCCCTTTGTTTTTTTGTGGCTGCGGCAATTATTGAACACGGACTGCTAAAGCAGCACCCCGAAACACATCTGATCAAAAATTTCCAGAAACAACTGCATCAGCATGAAAAAGAACTAAAAAACCGGCTGAATAACATTGCCGTTCTTGCAGAACAAGAAAATTTTGATGGAAATTTTACCGGTAGCCTTAATTTGAGCAGCCGTCTCCTGGAAGAAAGCGGTTATGGCTTTTTAGTTTACCAAAACGGAGAACTGGTTTACTGGTCTGACCGTTCGCTTGCTTTTTTTGATAACATGCGCGATTTTACTGAAAAGGAAAAACTTATTCAGTTACCAAACGGTTTTTACCTTGCCCATTACAAACAAATTAACGATTTTGACATTATAGGTCTTCACCTGATTAAATACAAATACCAATACGAAAATAAATACCTGAAAAACAGATTTTTAAAAGACTACAAACTCCCTGATGAATTTGAAATAGAACCAAACAAACCCGATGAATTGTATTCGGTTTACAATTCCGACGGCCATTTCCTTTTCAGTATAAAACCGCAGGGAATGTACCTGTGTACCACCCGCCAGCTTTATCTCCCGGGCATTCTGTATTTTTTCGGACTTCTTATTTTGCTCATTTATTTCAGGCGCGAATTCCTGGAATCCGGGGCTCCCTTCTTTTTCAAACTTTTTGGACTGGCCACAGCCCTTTTCCTGGTTTACTGGTTGCATTTAATTTTCCACATTCCCAAGGTATTTTTTCTACTCCGGTTTTTCAGCCCTTCGGTTTTTGCACTCAATAACTGGCTTCCCTCGCTGGGCGATTTCTTTTTACTGGCACTGTTTTTCCTTTTCTGGATGTTTCATTTTGGCAAACATCTCCATTTAGACGAATTGCAAAAAGCTTCCATGATGCCGCGAGAAGCAATTGCCGTTTTATTGCTTTTGTTTTCAGGAAGCACCTATCTGCTCATCCATTTTTATACGAGAGAACTCATTTCTAATTCCACCATATCTTTTTCGCTCAACCGTATTATAGAAATTTCACCACAAAGTGTTCTTGCCATCTTTTCAGTAGGCATGATGCTGCTGGCTGTTTTCACTTTAACCATAAAAATTATCGACAACATACGCAACGACTTCAAACTTGGGCAGGTAATTCTGGTTGCCCTGCTGGTTGGGATTTTCCTGGCTGTAATACAATTTCTTTCCATACAAAGGGTATCGGTTGAAGCGCTTGCTTTGTTTGTTGCAGCTACTATTCTGGCCTCATTATTCAGTAAAAACTACCTCCAAAAGTTCACGCTTAGTTATCTTATTATTTTTGTTTCAGCCGCATCGCTTTATTCTTTGATTGTTTTTTACAATACCACTGCCGGCAAACAACGCGATGAGCAGAAATTAATGGCAGTAACCCTTGTGGCAGAGCGCGATCCGGCGGCTGAGGTATTTTTGGCAGAAATTCAAAAAGCCATACAAAAAGATTCGGTTATTCCCAGTCTTCTCATTGAAGAAGAGGATGAATTTGTACTTGATTATATTGAAGGAACTTATTTCATCAGCTATTTCAGGCAGTATGATGTGCGGCTTTTTAAGTGTTCGGGCGCCGACAGTCTTTACATTGAAATGAACCAACGCATGGCGCCGTGTTTCGATTTTTTCAAAAATATGATACAGGCACAAGGTATAAAAATACAGGGAACTAACTTCTATTTTATGGACAACATGAACGGAAGGATTTCTTACACCGGAATGCTTCACTATCCATTATCTTCTGAAGAACAAGGCGTTTCCATTTTTATTGAACTGAATTCGGAACTGCTTTTTGAAGGCATTGGTTTTCCGGAACTGCTTATTGACAAATCGATGGCCAAACCGGAAAATTACAAAAAGTTCAGTTACGCAAAATATTACGGAGGCGAGCTCACCGACCGCCACGGCGATTACAATTACAATTTTTATGTACACTCTTATCTGTCATCTGGTCAGGAGTTTGAATATAACCGCTGGGATGGGATGGAACACCTGATATACCATACCCGGGAAGACAATTACGTGATTGTGTCACGAGACCTTTTTACCTTCATCGATTACCTGATTTCCTTTCCTTATCTTTTTGTTTTTTACTTTCTTTCAGTTTTAATTTTGCTGGTCATCGGAAATCAGTCAATCCGCAAACGCTCCATAAATTTCGACCTGAAATTTAAAATCCAGGCTGCCATTATATCCATTGTTTTGGTTTCATTGCTCATGGTGGCCATGGCAACAATCTGGTACAATGTAAAGGAATATAAGGAAAAACACCAAAACGATTTGAACGAAAAACTGATTTCCATTGCCGAAGAAATTGACATGCGTCTTGACATTGTGGATGAACTGAATGAAGAACTCATCGACTGGCTGAACCGCGAACTGGCAAAATTGTCGAATATTTTCAGAACCGACATTAATATTTATGGAACAGACGGTCACCTGCTGGCATCTTCACGCCCGGAAATTTTTTACCGGGGACTTGTTTCAGACCGCATGAATGCCAATGCATACAATGAAATATTCAACAATTTCCAGCTTAGTTTTTTCCAGCCCGAAGAAATTGGGTTGCTTTCATATCTTTCAGCTTACAAACCTGTAATTAACAATACCGGGGAATACCTTGGCGTTATAAATCTGCCATATTTTATTAAACAGGACAAATACAGCCAGGAGCTTACCACCATTGTTGTGGCTTTTATCAACCTTTATGTGCTGCTTTTTCTGGCAAGTATTATTGTAGCTATTTTTATTGCCAACCAAATTACACGTCCACTGGTGCTCATTCAGGAAAATTTACGGAAAATGGAACTGGGCAAACGAAATGAGCCCATTTATTACAACCGGAATGATGAAATTGGAAGCCTGGTAAAAGAGTACAACAAAAAAGTTGATGAACTGGCCGTTAGTGCCGAATTGCTTGCCCGGTCGGAACGGGAAACGGCATGGCGTGAAATGGCCAAGCAAATTGCGCACGAGATTAAAAACCCGCTCACGCCAATGAAACTGAACATCCAGCATCTCCAGCGTTTTAAGGGGAAAGGCAAAGATCACGAAAAATACATTGAACGGGTAACTACCACGCTCATTGAACAAATTGACAACCTTTCCAACATTGCCACCGAGTTTTCTAACTTTGCCAAAATACCCACCGCCCGAAACCAGGTTTTCAAACTGGCGGAACAGCTAAAAAAAGTGATTGATTTATTTGATACGCATCAGAATGTATCTCTTGAATTTCATGCCAACGGCCTGGAATATGTTGAGGTTAATGCCGATCGCGACCAGCTTTCAAGAGCTATCATCAACCTGATAAAAAATGCCATCCAATCCATTCATGATGAACAAAAAGGGAAAATTGAAATTAACCTGAACCGGCGCGATCACATGGCGGTAATTGCAGTTACCGACAACGGGGAAGGTATTTCAGAAGAACTGCGCGATAAATTGTTCAGCCCCAGTTTTACCACAAAATCAAGTGGTATGGGGCTTGGACTTGCCATTGTAAAAAATATTGTGGAAAATTTTTCAGGCCATGTTTGGTTCGAAACAAAAGAAGGTGAAGGTTCCACTTTTTATATTGAAATACCCATTTGGGAAGGCTAAAATTTTATTTGCAAATCACAACCATTTCTGTTAATCTTGTGCTACCTGTTTTATTTTGAACGGACATTATTAATTTTTAAATATGGTTCCATTGTCATTTCGCGAAATAACTGAACGCCTCAAACAAATGCAACTGCCCGAAACCGATGTAGTCATCGGTATTGGCAGCGGGGGCATTCCGCCGGCTACTATGGTGGCATATCATTTGAATGCTGAATTATTGGTTATGGTACTCAATTACCGCGATGAACAAAACACTCCGCGTTACGAAGAACCCAAAGTGCTGGCTAAACCCGAATGGAATCTGGAAGGCAAACGAATATTGCTGGTTGACGATGTTTCCGTTTCGGGAAAAACCATGCAGGCAGCACTCGAACAATTAAAAGGGATGAACGTAAAAACACTGGCTATGAAAGGAAAGGCCGACTTTGTTCTTTTCCCTGAGATACAAGATTGTGTAAAATGGCCATGGAAACTGTAATTTTAATAGGCCACCATTACCGTTCCGGTGCGCACCTCGCCGGTACCCAGTTCAAGCACATACAGGTAGTTTCCGGAAGGTACAGTTCCCCGGCCAAGAGTCATCCGGTGTTCTGAATGGCCCCACCACCAGGCATTTTCGTCACTGCCCCAATGATCGAGGTTGCCGTAATGGCGTTTTTCAAACAGCTTGTTGCCGGCCCGGTCGAAAATCCGCATAATGGCATCCGGATACTTTTCAATACAGTAAATCTGGAAGAAGTCGTGGACACCGTCGCTATTGGGTGAGAATCCATCAGGTATGAACAATGAACATTCGGTGATGGGTTCATCATCTTCAGATGGCAATCCGTCGCAATCCACAGACGGCAACACGTTAATCCATACCATGGCTTCGTCGCACATACTCGGGAAGCCATCATCGCAAATGCGGTAAACAAATGTATCAACCCCCACAAAACCTTCATCGGGCATATAAACAAAGGCGCCATCACTTGCAATACTCACCGTACCATTTTGAACATCAACCATTGGCCAGGTAATAATCTGCAAATTATCTCCATCGGGATCGTAATCATTCGGCAGCACATATTCAATTAACGGGAAGCACATTACCGTAAACGTATCGTTCACAGCCACCGGCGGATTGTTCGGCGCTTTCACTTCAAAAATAACCAGGGCCGTATCGCTTAACGGTTCGCACGGAATTCCGTCGTCAAATACCACATAGCTCAGCGTGTCGAAACCAACAAAACCGGGAGCCGGAGTATAGGCAATAACACCCGTAACCGGACTCACGGTTGCCGTACCGTTTGCCGGTGCTTCGATAATTTGAACCGAAGACACATTGATTTCACTGTTCGAATCGGAATCGTTGTCAGTAACAGCAATCATAACGGTTTCATTTTGCAATGTTACGGTACTGTCATTCCATGCAACTGGCGGTGTGTTTTCAGAAACAGTAACTGAAATGGCAATACTTTCGGCACATTCATAAGTGTTATCGGGGGTGAAAACAAACGTCAGGTTAACAGCAACACTGGTATCTATCGTATTCGCATTCCAGGTACCGGTTACTCCATTCCTGTCAGTTTCGGGGAGTTGAGGCGGGATTTGCCCAATGCACAGAGGGCCTATTGGATCAAACTCAGGAATAACCGGAGGTAGTATTTCAATAAAAACAGTATCGGTTGCAGCACAGTGGATTCCATCTTCCGGAATAAATACATATTCAAATATGCCAACCGAATCAGTGCGAATTACAGCAGGTTCCCATCTGCCATTCACTTCGTTAAAGTTGGCTGGCGGCAATTGGGGCGGTTCTTCGTTCAGGCACAACGGCCCAATCGGATCAAATTGAGGAATAATCAGCGTATCAATTAAAATGATCATTTCAAAGGTTTCGGCACACGCGTATGAAGCATCTGGTGTAAACACAAATACCAACGGTTCGGGCACACTGGTATCAATGGTATCCGGACTCCAGGTACCCGCTATTCCATTCAGCGAAGTATCGGGAAGTGCCGGTGGAGTATTGAACTGACATATCGGGCCAATGGGATCAAATTGAGGAACAATTGAATCCAGGATTTCAATCACGAAACTCACCTCAACTGCGCATTCTCCTTCACCCGGTATAAAAGTATATAATTTGCTTCCTGGAACAGAAGTGTCAATCGTATCAGGAACCCATGTTCCGGTAATATTATTTAGTGAAAGCAACGGCAATACCGGTGGGGTTTCATTCAGGCAAAGCACATCAACCAAATTAAATACAGGAACGATTTCATCCGCAATTTCAATTTCAATGGTTACGGCAACAGCACACTGACCCGAATCAGGAGTAAAAGTGTAATAGCCAGTTTCTGTTGTTCCGGTTTCAATAACCGCAGGTTCCCAGGTTCCCGTAATGTTGTTGTCGGAAGATAGTGGTAATTCCGGCGGAGTGCTGTTCAGACAGAATGGCCCCAACTGGCTGAATACCGGTTCAATTTCATCACCCACTTCAATTGGAATGACTACGGGGACAGCGCATTGCCCTTCATCGGGAGTAAAGGTGTAACCAATAATGCCCACAGTTGCAGTTGAAACAACTGCCGGTTCCCAGGTGCCTGTAATGCCGTTGGTGGATTCATTCGGCAATAACGGAGGTGTATCATTCAGGCAAAGCGGACCGATGGGATCAAAATCAGGTACAATTTCATCAACAATTTCAATTTCCATGGTTACTTCCACGGCGCATTGCCCGGCATCGGGGGTAAAGGTGCAAATAGCTGTACCTGTTACTGAGGTATTGATGGTTGCCGGTATCCAGGTACCTGTAATTCCGTTTTCAGAAGTTGTGAGTAGTTCAGGCGCCTTGCTGTATTGGCACAACGGACCCAACTGAGCAAAAACAGGAACTACTTCGTAATCGAGCACAATGGTTTGGATACAACTGGTTTCATTGCAGCCGTCGGAAACCGTGAAGGTACGTTGTATGGTTATCGGGCAATCTCCGTCGGCTACATCAAAGTAGGTAAGCGAAACCGCGGCGCAGTTATCGGAATAGGAAACTCCCAGTGTCCGTGCACGCGAAAGCGGAATATCCTGTACTTCTTCAGAGTAAGGCAGGCCGGTGAGGGTTTCCAGTTCGCTCAGCGGCGCTTCGGCTGTTACATCAGGCGGACAGGTAATCTGCGGTGGAGTTTTGTCTTCCACTTCAATGCGTTCCAGGAAAGGTGCTGATAGGTTTCCACACAAATCTCTGATTCTGTATTGTCTTCTGACAGTTAATGTTTTTGGGCATTCTTCGTTTGTAATAGTTTCGGAAACAAGTATAAATGTCGATTCATCAATTCCGCAATTGTCGGTTGCTGGTCCATATCTTGCCACAAACCGGTTATATCCCTGTCTTCCATTCGGCAACTGCGGTGGCACATCGTCAATACATTCGACAACAATTGGGTAAGGATTAATCGGGAATCTTGGCGGGGTATTATCATCAATGGTAATGGTCTGGTAACATTCCATCTCAGTGCCACACTCATCAACAATACGGTATCTTCTGGTAATGATGGTGGGACAGGAACCAATTCTTGATATTTGTTCGCCACGGAAGGTGCCCAAGACCAGGCCGCAATCGCTTTCAAACAAACCGCCTACATCTGCAAATTCCTGGTAATTCCGGTATATCGGAGTTTCATCGCCTACACATTCGAAAAATAAATCCGGCGGACAAACCTGTGTTATGTTGGGGCTTTCTGCTTCAATAATAATTACCCGGGAAATTTGGCACCCGTTGGCATCGGTTACTTCAACAATGTAAGCGCCGGCGGGCAGGTTGCTGATGTTCCTGCTGGTTGATGTAAATCTTTCCGGTCCTGTCCATAAATAGGTGTATGGTCCGGTGCCACCGGAAACTGTCAGGTTAATGCTGCCAACCGGTTCGGTTGAAAATCCCAAATCCACTTTTGTGTAAGTCAGGTTCATTTCTGTTGGCTGAGACAATATTACCGTATGCGTTTTACTTTCACCGGCATCGTCGGTTACGGTTACGGTGTAAGTGCCGGCAGCCAGGTCATAAATATCTTCGGTGGTTGCGCCGGTATTCCATAAGTAAGCGTATGGTTCCGTGCCTCCCGAAACGGTTAACTCAATTCCACCCGTACTCTCGCCGTAACAGTCAATGGGTATAATGAAATGGCTGATAACCAGTACCCCGGGTTCTTCGGTAACCGTTATCTGAATCCTGTTCGATTCGGCAGGTTTCGGTCCGGAACAAACCAAATCCGACAGCAGGGTGGCATAAACCACATCTTCGTCTTCCGGAATGTAGGTAAATGTTTCAGCGTTTTCTCCCGGTACCTGAACACCGTTTACAAACCAGGCAAATTCCGGATTGGTTCCGCCATTTACCGGAGTAGCCGCAAAAATAACCGCCTCTCCCTCTGCAACTTCTGTCCTGTCGGCAGCAATCAGAACGGAAACTTCCACGGTTTCAATAATAGTCAGGTCAAGGCGCAACGTATCGTCACAACCCGCTGCATTTGGGGTAATTAAGTCGTAAATACCACTGGTGTAATAGGTTTCTCCTGTGCCTTCAAGCCAGGTAAAAGAGTCACATGCCGTTTCAAAAACCAACTCGAAAAAGCCGACACCAATAACCACATTAACCTGTTCTATTGCAAGGCAGCCAAAAGCGTTTTCGGCCCTGATAAAATAGACACCGGTTATTTCAACAGATGTCGGATTATTCAATGCCATGATAGCCTGGCTGTCCAGCCAGTAGGTGAATTGAAGGCCTGCATCAGAACCTGCAGTAACCGAAGCAGCAGTTAAATCTACTGTAAACGGTGCACACACTGGGTCCGGATCGGTTATAACCAGCAGCGGTTGATTATGGATGGTTACATTTACTGTTTCAATGATAAAGCAACCGCCCAGGTTTGTTCCTCTTATATAATAAGTTCCGCTGGCTGTAACAGAATCCGGTCTGGCCAGCGGCTGGGTGGCTTCCCCGTCGAGCCAGTAAGTCAGTTGAATATCGGCATCCGAACCTGCGGTAATGGAAACATCGGTCAAATCAATGGCTTCCGGTTCACAAACAGGGTCAGGATCGGTAACAACCAGCAGCGGCTGGCTGTCGATGATTGCGCTTACTTCTTCAATTGTAAAACAGCCAAATGAATTTTCTGCCCGAATATAAAAGATGCCGGTAACGGTAACCGAATCCGGTCTGGAAAGCGGCTGGGTAGCTTCATCGTTGAGCCAGTAGGTTAGGGAAATGCCTGAATCTGAACCGGCAGTGACCAACGGATCGGTTAAATCAATATATCCCGGTTCACATATTGGGTCGGGATCAGTAATAGCCAGCAGCGGTTTGCTGTAAATGGTTACGTTTGCTTCTTTAATTACAAAACAGCCCACGGCATTTGTTGCCCCAATATAATACGTACCTGATTCCGTAACCGAATCCGGATTATCCAGTGCCAGTGTGGCTTCCCCGTCGAGCCAGTAAGTGAACTGAAGATCGGAATCGGAACCGGCAGTGATGAATGTTTCGGTCAAATCGATTGTTTCCGGTTCGCAAACGGGGGCAGGATCGGTGATGACCAGAACCGGCTCATCGTAAAGGATTACGTTCACTTCTTCAACCACAAAACAGCCTCCTGCATTTTCTGCCCTGATATAATACGTGCCGGTGGCTGCAACAGCATCCGGGTCGTTCAGCAGTTGAGTTGCTGCCTCGTCAATCCAGTAAGTGAACTGAAGGTCGGAATCGGAACCTAAAGTGACCGATGGATCGGTCAAATCTATGACTGACGGCTCACAAACCGGCGCCGGATCGGTGATAACCAGAATCGGTTCGTTGTCTCTTATTGCATTTACAGGTTCAATGGTAAAGCAGCCGAAAGAATTTTCCGCCCTGATGTAATACGTGCCGGTTTCTGCTACAGCATTTGGACTGGTTAGCGGCTGGGTTGCTGCCTCGTCAAGCCAGTAGGTGAGTTGAATATTGGCATCCGAACCGGCAGTGACGGATGCAACGGTAAGATCGACAATTTCCGGTTCGCAAACCGGTTCGGGATCGGTGATGACCAGCAGCGGTTTTCTGTGAATTGTTACATTTACTGCTTCAATGGTAACGCAGCCGCCCAGGTTTGTTGCGCCAATGTAATATGTGCCGGATTCGGTTACTTCATCCGGATTGTCAAGCGGCTGGGTAGCTTCCGCGTCGAGCCAGTATGTGAGTTGAATGCCAAAATCGGAACCGGCAGTGACGTCTGCAGCGGTCAAATCTATGGTTTCGGGTTCGCACACCGGTTCGGGATTTGTGATTACCAGCAGCGGCCTTTCATCAATAATTACACTCACATCCTTAACCTCAAAGCAGCCGCCGGCATTTTCGGCCCGTAGGTAATAAATGCCGGTAACTGCAACTGCACCCGGGTTGTTCAGCGGCAGGGTGGCTCCCTCGTTCAGCCAGTAAGTGAGTATAATGTCGTCATCCGAACCGGCTGTGACGGAAGGATCGGTCAAATCTATGGTTCCCGGTTCGCAAACCGGATCGGGATCGGTAATCACCAGAACCGGTTTACTGTAAATGGTTACGTTTACCGGTTCAATCGCAAAGCAGCCGAATGAATTTTCTGCCCTTATATAATAAACGCCGGTTTCTGAAACGGTATGCGGATTATTCAGCGGTTGGGTGGCAGCCTCGTCAAGCCAGTAAGTGAATTGAAGGTCGGCATCCGAACCGGCAGTTACAGCAACGTCAGTCAGATTGATTGATTCCGGCTCGCAAACAGGTTCCGGATCTGTAATAACCAGCAACGGTTTGGGATGAATGGTTACGTTTACTTCTTTTGTAATAAAGCAGCCGCCCAGGTTTGTTCCCATTATAAAATAGGTGCCGGTGGCTGTAACAGAATCAGGTCTGGACAACGGCAGGGTGGCTTCTTCATCAAGCCAGTAAGTGAGATGAATATCTGAATCAGAACCGGCAGTAATTGACGCATCGGTCAGATTTACAGCCTCCGGTTCACACACCGGAGCCGGATCTGTAATAACCAGAAGCGGCTGGCTGTCGATGATGGCGTTAACTGCTTCAACTGTAAAGCAGCCGAAAGTATTTTCTGCCCTGATATAATAGGTACCGATGGTTGTAACAGAATCAGGTCTGGAAAGTGATTGTGTGGCATCTTCATCCAACCAGTAAGTCAGCAAAATATCGGCATCCGAACCGGCAGTTACATTCGAATCGGTCAGATCGATGGCGTTCGGTTCACAAACAGGTTCCGGATCGGTTATGACCAAAACCGGCCTGGGGTAAATGATTACGTCCACTTCTTCAATAACAAAACAGCCATGTGTATTTGTTGCTCCAATGTAATAGCTTCCGGCTAATGCAACAGAATCGGGCCTGGTCAATGGCTGGGTGGCACCTTCATCAAGCCAGTAACTGAACTGAAGGTCAGAATCTGAACCGGCAGTTATTGCAGCACGGGTTAAATCAACTGCATCCGGTTCACAAACGGGGTCGGGGTTTGTGATAACCAGAACCGGCTCGTTGTAAATGATTACGTTCACTTCTTCAACCACGAAACAGCCTCCCGGATTTTCAGCCCTGATAAAATAAATACCGCCCGTTGCAACAGAGTCCGGTTTAGTAAGAGGCTGGGCGGCATCTTCATCGAGCCAGTAAGTCAGCATGATATCGGTGTCCGAACCGGTAGTTATTGCTGCATCGGTCAAATCAATCGTTTCCGGTTCGCACACCGGGTCCGGATCCGTGATGACCAGAATTGGCATGCTGTTTCTGATTACGTTCACCGGTTCAATTACAAAGCAGCCGAAGCTGTTCACTGCTCTTATATAATAGGTGCCGGTAATTGTTACAGAATCCGGGTTAGTCAGCGGTTGGGTGGCTTCCTCATCCAGCCAGAAGGACAGTTGAATGTCGGTATCCGAACCGGCAGTTACTGCTGCAGCAGTCAAATCAATTGCTTCCGGTTCGCACACAGGTTCGGGATCTGTAATAACCAGAAGCGGTTTTTTATTCACTGTTATAACTACTCTGTCGGTAGCCCTGCAACCGTACTCATTGGTAACGGTGTAGGTGAGAACATAAACTCCCGTGGGAGCATTTTCGCTGAAAACAGGGTCAACAATGTCTGTGGCGTTCAACCAGTCAGTTTCTTGATCCTGCCCAGACCATACATGCGTAAAATTAAATTCGCTGTTGTCACTCGGATTACCGTTCAACTGAATGGCTGTGCCTTCGCAAACTTCGGCAAAGAAGGGCGAAATTTCCGCAAATATTTCTATGAAGGTTATGTCTATGGTTGATACCGCCGGTTGGCAGGTACCCGCCTTGCCTAATCCCATTGCCGTAAGTGAAAGGGTCACATTTCCGGAAGCCAAATCTCCCTCACCCGGGAAATAAGTGGGACGCATTGCATTTGGATTGCTGAATGTTCCGTCACCAAAAGTAACCCATATTAACTCTGAATAGTTGGCTGCCGTGGCCTCTTCCAGGAAAATATTATCGGTAGCGCAGGCCACAATGGGATTACCCGCAAAAGCCTCCGGCACAGGTACAACTTCCACCTCGCCCAGTTCGTGATTGATGCAACCAAAAGTACTGGTTTGTTCCACCGACAGGTAATACATTCCGGTATCCACCGTCCAGGGAATGATTATTTCACTGCCCCGGATGGGATTGCCGAAGCTGTCGGTGCCGGAAAAATCAGTACCGGTTTCGTTCGCCAGCGCAATTTGCGTGCTGTCTGCATCGAGCAGTTTCCACAACCACGTGGAGCCTTCCTCCCCGTCAATCCGGTAAGTGCGTTCAGCATCCTGACATACAATATCAATGACATAGCTTTCCTGTGCCGCTGCGTTTGCAGCAACCAGGAGTATCATCAGTAGTATGTATGCCAGTTTTCTCATTAATTAGTTCCGGGTTACAGGTTTCTTGTTATTTGTTTCACTGTTCACTTTTCACTTTTCACTGTTCACTGTTCACTGTTCACTCTTCACTATTCACTCTTCACTGTTCACTCTTCACTGTTCACTCTTCACTGTTCACTCTTCACTGTTCACT
>JAHYIT010000280.1 GCA_019429205.1 Mariniphaga sp.
AAGATGATAAAACGATAGTGGTAGATGGAAAAGAATACAAAGCCCTGAAATTTTTAATTGCAACCGGTGCAACCACATCAGTTCCGCAAATTGAAGGGCTGAAAGATGTTCCTTACCTTACCAACGTATCGCTGTTCGATTTGGAAGAGCAGCCAAAAACGATGATTGTGCTCGGCGGAGGTTACATTGCCCTCGAAATTGCCCAGGCGTATCACCGTTTAGGCACAAGAGTTACGCTGTTACAACGCTCGCCTTTTGTGCTTTCGAAGCTCACACCCGATATTTCTGATGAGTTGCTGAAACACTTGCGGCGCGAAGGAATAAACATTCAAACGGGCTTAAATTTTACATCAGTTACCGAAGAAAACGGCACGATAAAAGTTCAGGCTGAAAAACACGGCGATACAAAACTGTTTGAAGCCGAAAAAATCGTGGTTGCCACGGGAACAAAACCCAATACAAAAAAACTTGGACTGGAAAATATCGGGCTTGAGTTAACTCAAAGCGGACATATTTCAGTAAACGAAAAAATGGAAACGAACATACGCCATATTTTTGCAGCAGGCGATGTGGCCAATACTCCTGCTTTTGTTTACACTGCTGCTTTTGAAGGAAAAATTGCCGTTCAAAATGCTTTTTCAGGAACAGAAAATAAAGCCGATTATTCGTCATTGCCCTGGGTGGTTTTTACCGACCCGCAAGTGGCAGGCGCCGGACTTGACGAGGCCGAAGCCAAAGCGCAAAACATCCCGTTTGAAGTGTCCAAACTGGAATTGAAAGACGTACCGCGTTCCATTGCGGCCAACGATTTGCGCGGGTTTATCAAACTCATCCGGAATAGCGAAACGGATAAACTAATCGGTGCAAGAGTGGTTGCTCCCGAAGGCGGCGAACTCATTCAGCAATTAAGCATGGCTATTAAATACGGCATCACTGTGCAAGAATTAGCCGAAAGTTTTTATCCTTATCTGACATTAAGTGAAGGAATAAAACTGGCTGCCATCACATTTGGAAAAGACATTTCGAAGCTGAGTTGCTGTGCCAGTTAACCTTCCATATTTATTTCAGTAAAAAAGTGTTTTCCGAAGTGAAAACTCAGGACTGTTATCAGACAATAGTTGAATTAAACAGCAGGAATTTGTCAGGTAGCAGTTTTTTTTCGACTATACAGGCAAACAAAAAATTATGGAACCGAATTTATTTCTCTACTTATTTATAGCGATGGCAGCCACCGCTATTGGCGCAGTGCCACTGGGCCTGGTTAACCTGTCGGTTTTGGATTTGGCCCTGAAAAATGATACACGCAGCGCTACACAAATTGCACACGGCGCTTCGGTAGTTGAAGTATTTTTTGCACTCGCTTCGCTTTTGGCAGGGGCAAAATTAACACCATTTTTCGAGGGAAACCCGGTGGTACGGTATTTCGTTTTTGCCGTTTTATTGGTTGCAGGCCTTTTTTTCTGGTTCAAAACCAACAAGGAAAAAATCAGGAAAGAAGCGCAAAAGTCGTATGGTTTTCTGAAAGGGGCTTTGTTGAATATTGTTAGCATTCAAGTGTTGCTTTTTTGGCTGCTTGCAGCCACCGTGCTTTCGGCAAAACAATGGTTACCAACTACATTTCCGGAGGTTTTGTTATTTCTGTCCGGGGTTTGGCTGGCAAAAATAGGCGTTTTAAAAGGATATGCTTTTCTTGCTAAAAAAGTGGCAACCCACGCTGACAAATTTTCGGCCAATACAAACCGAATCATTGGTGTTGTGCTACTGGCGGTGGCCATCGTTCAACTCATAAAGATTTAGAATCATAAACATGAAAACATTAATTATCAATATTATAACAATTATTATTATGACAAATATAACAACACAGAATTACAAAAAAGCAAAAGACGCCAACGGGTTAAAAGTTGGGCAGCAGGCTCCCGATTTTTCGGCCAGCGATGCCAACGGAAAAACCTTTCAGCTTTCAGAAGAATTGAAAAATGGTCCGGTGGTACTTATTTTTTACCGTGGACAATGGTGCCCCATTTGCAATAAACACCTCGGCACAGTGCAGAAAAACCTGGAACAAATTACGCAAAAAGGAGCCCACGTAGTTGCCATTTCCCCCGAAAAACCTGAATTTCTGGAAAAAACTGCAGAGAAAACAGGTGCAAATTTTACCTTGCTTTTTGATGAGGGGTACAAAATTGCCGATGCCTGGGATGTTACTTTTCTTCCGGGCGCGGTCACCCGAACCCTTTACAATACCATGCTCAGCGCCAACCTGAAAGAGGCGCACTCCGATGACAGCCAGCGTTTACCCATACCTGCAACGTATGTTATAAAACCGAAGGGGAAATTGTGTGGCGCCATTTCGACCCCGATTATAAAAAA
>JAHYIT010000281.1 GCA_019429205.1 Mariniphaga sp.
ATCCCGGGAACATGTGCAATGTCGCCAAGAGCGGTTCCGCCAAGACCTGCAATCACGGCCTTTCCCGTATTCCTTGCTTTTTGTGTGGTTTTTTTCCAGTATTCCAAATCGTTTTCCGAGACCAAACCATATTCTTCCAGATTATCATTTGGGTCCAGATTTTCCTCAGCTATGGGTTGCTGACGTATTATGGCATCAAAAAAATAACCGGTTGCCGGCATTCGTCCCGAAGGTTGAGCAGATGTATCGCCCCCGGGATATATCAGAAAATCCCCTTTTTCATCTTTGGTTGTATTAAAATCCTCTGGTACCAGAACCACCTGGCCCCAGGGAGTTTTGAATTCTTTAAATGGTTCGTGATTATAAAAGCCAAACGAATTTTTTTGACCTTTTGCCCCAACCACATCAACCCCTAACACTTCTGCCAGGTCCTGGTCAACCTCGCCCAACATCTGCAACGGATCGGTTACACGAACAGGGTTATAATCCAGTCCGTAATGTTTTCGCAGATTTTCAATGGACAGCACATGAATGCCGGTAACGGAAGTTGAACCAAAATCAACTACCATTCTGTCGGGTTGTTTGTGGTTTACTGTTAAATTGAACCGTTCTTTTGATGTCATTCTGTTTTGATTTTATTATCAATTCTGCTATTCTGGTCAGGCAGGCATTTCAGGTAAATCCCAGCCGCGCCGGTACGTATGTTTAATGTATTCGCCGGCAGCTTCCTGTGCATTGAATCTGGCATACTGCGTATTAAAGTGCGGGTGGCCGTCAATCACCTGGAACTCATCTGAAGTTACAATGCGCAATTCATCGGTTGGCGAAATGTTGCTCACCTGCATTTTTTCAGCATTCCATTCCAGCGTTTTATTCAGGCTTTGTAAGCGGATAGCAAGCACTCCGAGCAGAACCATTTCATTAAACGGACCGGAATACCCGAAGTGGGAAGTCCCTTCAACCCGGTTTTCAGGCGATTCCTTGCAGGCGCGAATCCAGTCCTGCTCGTGAGGTCCGTCCACATACCCCACTGCGCCGGGAATTCTGCGCAAATACGGAGTTACCTTGGGAACGCGGCCCGAAAGCAGCCGGGCATTAAATCCTCCGCATCCGGTTATCATGGTATCTTTTGTTCCAACAAAAATACAGCCGCCCAAACCATCTTCCATCAAATTTACGCCGTCGGGCACCAGGTCGGCACGCACGGGCAACAATCCTCCGTCGTACCAATATACTTTAACCGAAGGCATGTTAACTTTCGGCATCTTTTCTCTCGCCGGAAATGAAAATTCCACCGTTTCTGCCTGTGGTGCAGATTCGGTATTCATCAGCGTTGAACTTCCCCTGACCTTATCGGGGTAACCCAATTTTAACGCCTGGTAAACCGGATCAAGCACGTGGCATGCCATATCGCCAAAGGCTCCGGTTCCAAAATCCCACCAGCCCCGCCAATTCCAGGGGGTGTAAATTTCATGATAGGGACGTTCCGGTGCCGGGCCAATAAACAGGTCCCAGTTCAGGGTGTCGGGCGAAGTCATTTTTTCGGCAGGCCTTTCCAGTCCCTGCGGCCAAATGGGACGGTCGGTCCAGGCATGAACTTCCTTTATTTCCCCAATTTCTCCATTCCAAATCCACTCGCACACCTGCCGCACTCCGTCGCCGGAATTTCCCTGGTTTCCCATTTGTGTGGCTACTTTATGTTTGGCTGCCAGTTTGGTCAATAGCCTCGATTCATATACCGAATGAGTAAGGGGTTTTTGGCAGTAAACGTGTTTGCCCATTTCCAGCGCTTGCGCGGCAATAGCCGCATGGGTATGGTCGGCAGTGGCAACCATTAAGGCATCTATGGAATTCCCCATTTCACCGAACATTTTCCGCCAGTCCCAAAATCGTTTTGCGTTGGGAAATTCCTTAAAACATTTTTCGGAGTATTTCCAGTCAATGTCGCAAAGAGCCACAATGTTTTCAGAATTCATAGCCACCAGGTTGGGATGGCCTTTTCCGCCGATTCCAACCCCGGCAATATTTAGTTTGTCACTTGGGGCACGATGGCCCAGTCCGCTCACAACGGATGCTGGAACTATTGATATTCCTGCTGCTGCAACAGAACTTTTCTTAATAAAATCGCGTCTCGATTTGTTCATTTTATATGATTTTTGAAATTTTAGTCATAGGTTTCACAAAATAAAGCTTTTACAAATTAACAGAAATAAACGCTGTAAAACAATTACCGGGTTATTCAGGGTGTACGACAAATCCCACGTTTGCAAAAACCTGTCGAATACATGCATCAGTCAATTAAAAGGATTAAACGCTAAAGCCAATTAAAATTAAAAAACTAAATGCCAAACCACCGGGCTAAAGCCACG
>JAHYIT010000282.1 GCA_019429205.1 Mariniphaga sp.
CAGAGGATACGGAGTTAATTCGTGATATTCTTGCACAACCTGGATTGGCCGATGTTAAAACATTCGGGCTTTACTGGGAAGATTGTGATAATATGATGAAAAAGCTGGGTTATACTTTAAAAATAGACGCAGGCCTCGTGTCCTGGCCGAGAACCGCATCAACAGGTTGGTTTACCAGCTTTACGGGTTAACTGATTAAGAAATTGCCATAGTGGAAGGGGAATAAGAAAGGGGTCATTTTAAAAACTGACTTTATATTCGATACAGGAAAATCAGAAAATGTTGCACGAGCAGGACTTCAAAAATTCTGCATTATTCACTTTTCCTGCGATTTGCATAAATTCATTATATTTGTTTTACGGAAATAAATGCCAAAATAAAAAGATAAAAAGTTGGATTACAAAAAAAGACTGGAAAACGAAAAGAAATTTCCGAACTGCGAAGAGTTTCCCGATGGCTCAAGAAAATATTGGTTCGAATTGGCTGGCCGGATAGGATGGAAAGCCAGATATGTAAAAACAGTCGATGCAAATGAAACAACGTTATCTTTTATGCAGGAAATTTATGATGAAAAAGGAAATTTAGCAGAAATACACGAAAAATATCCGATAGACAAAGGGCATATAAAAATTAGAAACCATGATAATAACAAAACAACAACTGGCAATTAATTTATTAAATTACCTTCAACATAAAATTACCCTGGAGGAATTGGTGACATGGGCAGAAAATGCTTTTATGGAAGGAGATATTCAGGATGAGGACACCGAAGTAATTCGTGACATTCTCGCACAACTTGGGCTGGCCGATGTTAAAACATTCGGGCTCTACTGGGAAGATTGTGATAATATGATGAAAAAGCTGGGTTATACTTTAAAAATAGATGCAGGTCTCGTTGCCTGATCGAAAACCGCATCAACCGGTTGGTTTACATGCTTTACGGGTTAACCGAAGAAGAGATTGCTCTGGTGGAAGGGGAAGGTAAATAGGCATTTTTAAAACATATAATTCCGCCGGATTAAACCAGACGAAAAAACCTTATTTTTCTTCTCCTAAACCTCAGTAACCGGACAGAACCCCCATGAATTAAAAACTTTATTCACCTTATTTTCAGGAAATTCAGAATAATGTAATAAGGTTATTATGCGAGGGCGTATCCAAAGCTACTAAGGTGAAGAACTTGAAAATAAGGTTTTTAACTGACAAAAAAACCATCAGGGTTTTGTTCCAAAGAAATCTTTTTTCAAGACATGGGATATTATTTTGGGAAGGAAACTTTTCACTTAAAAATATTCTGACGATGTGCGATTTTAATTATTTCAATCACCAGTACTTCTTTGTCAATGCTGTAAACCACTCTGTAAACACCTGAGCGTACTCTGTAAACATTCTCAAAACCAGACATTTTTTGTGCGCTGCCAGGAATGGAATTTTCCGACAGACTTTTAATCAGTTCGATAATTTTTAATCAAACTGGTTTTGGAAGTTTTAAAAACTGTTTTTCCGCCGATTTTCGAAAAACTATTTTATACATTTTTGCCATGCAGCTTTTCAAATTTGGAAATTACCTCATCAAAAGGAACAGTTTCTTCGTTTCTGGTTTTTACAACTTCAGTTCTGTCTTCAATATAATCGAGGTATTCCTGAATGAATTTTTTGTGCTTTTTCAATTCTATTTGCACTGCAACCCGTTTGCCTTTTTCGTCTGTCAAATATTTTACGCCTTCCATTTTACAGTTCTTTTTGTTTCCGGTTCAAATATACCAAATTCAAAATTTACATAGTTCAAACAGGTACAATTTCTATAAAGCTGCAAAATTGATTTTTTTACAAAAACGATGATTATCAATTACTTAAAATTCAATTAACTACAAACCCGCATCAACCATACCGAAAACCGCATCAACCAGTTGGTTTACCAGCTTTACGGGTTAACCGAAGAGGAAATTGCTCTGGTGGAAGGGGAAGGAAAATAAGCATTCTTTAAACATATAATTCCACCGGATTTAACCAGGCGAAAAAACCTTATTTTTCTTCTCTCCTAACCTCAGTAGCCGGGCAGAACACCCACAAAAACCAACCTTATTCACCTTATTTTGGAGGAAATCGGATTAAAAAATAAGGTTATTGTATTGGGGAGACAATCTTCGCTACTAAGGTGAAGATTCTGAAAATAAGGTTTTTACATTGTTTAATTGTATTCCTGCACCGGAATGTGGCTTATCTGTTGGATGTCCTGCAAATCGGAATAGTCGTACTGGTAAAAACCGTCTTTTCCAATCATAAACAGGAAATCGTTAAATGGGATCACATCAAACGCATCAATTTCGGCAAATTGGGCAATTTTCCGGCTTCCAATAA
>JAHYIT010000283.1 GCA_019429205.1 Mariniphaga sp.
TTTCAGTCAGTTTTTCCACATCGGCTGCCCGTGATTCCAGAATATTTGAATCCACATCGCAAAGGGCCACACAATCCACATTGTTCTCCTCTTTCAGAAAACTGCGCAGATTGCTGAATCCCATACTGCGACACCCGATTAACCCTACTTTAACCTTTTCAGCAGGAGATGCACAGGCATTCATTATAGTTGGAAAAGTACTGATGGCGGCAGTGGCAAGGGCTGAGTTTTTAATAAATCTTCTTCTGTCGGAATTCATAATATCGTTGAATTGATTTTAGAAATTGAAAGCTGTAAATATAAAGGTTATGAAAGTTAAACGGAAACGCTTTCTCCGAAATTTTTCTGTTTTCTGACTTTTGTCATCTTTGACTGACCGTTCAGTCATTTTTAACATTTATTTAACACAAATGGTAATCCAACTTTTAAAATACTGTCATAACTTTGACCAACCGTTCAGTCATAAATTTTTAAAAATATATAACATGCCTCGAAGTCAGGAACAATATGATGAAATCAGAAAACAGAAAAAGCAACTGATTTTGGATACGGCACTGGAACTGTTTGCCGAAAACGGGTTCCACGCCACATCCATGAGCCAGGTTGCCAAAAAGGCAGGCGTCTCGAAGGGCCTTGCCTACAACTATTTTGAAAGCAAACAGGAAATTCTGGATGAAATCATTAAAACAGGGTTCGATTCCATCTATTCGCATTTCGATTTGAACCAGGATGGAATCTTATCCCGCGATGAATTTGAGCATTTCATCCGCAACAGTTTTAAAGCCATTGGTGAAAATCGAAAATTCTGGAAACTCTATTCTGCAATAATTATGCAGTCTGACATTGCCGAATCAATGATGGAGAAATACGGCGACCGATCCCAAACCATTATGCAAATGCTCAATCAATTTATTAAAAACATGGGGAGCAAAGATCCGGAAGGTGATCTGATGGTCATCAGCTCGCTGGTAAAAGGTGCACTTCTTGTCGTTATCTCGGCTCCGGCCTTTTTCCCGGTAAAACAGCTGGAAAATAAAACAACAGAAGCCTGTTTCCGATTAATAACAACTAAATAATACACCATGAAAACAGTTTTAACACTCATCGCTGCAAGTTTATTTTCATTTGGCACTTTCGCGCAGGATGTGGCAGAAATTATCCGGAAAGCCGATGAAAAATTCAGGGGCGAATCGAGCCGCGGGCAAACCACCATGATCATTGAACGCCCCAACTGGAACCGCGAAATTTCCATGAAAACCTGGTCGCTGGGCAATGACTACTCCCTGATTTACATCACCGCACCCGCCAAGGAAAAAGGCCAGGTTTTTCTGAAACGTGAAAACGAAATGTGGAACTGGGTTCCCACCATCGAACGCATGATAAAAATTCCGCCTTCGATGATGATGCAGTCGTGGATGGGGTCCGATTTTACCAACGACGACCTCGTGCGGGAATCCTCGCTCGAAAAGGATTATAACCACAAATTGCTGGGAGAAGAAACGATAGAGGATTACGAATGTTACAACATCGAACTGGTTCCAAAACCCGATGCCCCGGTAGTTTGGGGGAAAATTCTGATGTGGGTTTCCAAAAACGAATACCACTGGCTGAAAGGAGAATACTACGACGAAGATGAAGAACTCGTAAACATTGAGATTCTTTCAGACATCAAAAAAATGGACGACCGCGAAATGCCAACCCGGATGGAAATGATTCCGGCAGATAAGGAAGGGCACAAAACCGTATTGATTTTCGATGAAATCGAATTCAATGTGGATTTGGATGAATCGTTCTTTTCGCAACAGAATATGAGGAGAATAAGATAAATGCGTAAATGCAGAAATGCATGAATCTAAAAAAACATTCATGCAATAATGCAATAATGCATTAAAACCTTGTTACATGAAAACAAACATCAAACTTGCATGGCGAAACCTCTGGCGAAACCGAAAAAGGACATTCATCGCTATCTCTTCCATTATTTTTAGCGTGCTGCTGGCATCTTGGATGCGCTCCATGCAGGAGGGCTCGTACAACAGCATGATTGAAAACGTGGTAAAGTTCTACTCGGGGTACCTGCAGGTTCAGGACACAGCTTACTGGGAAGAACGCACACTGGAAAACAGCATGGAAGTTTTGCCGGAACTGATTCAACAGATTGAAAGCATTAAAGATGTGACACTGGTTTCACACCGCCTGGAATCTTTTGCACTGGCTGCCAATCACCAGCACAGCAAACCGGGCATGGTGCTGGGCATCGAACCTGAAGCAGAAAACCGCATTACAGCGATCTCAAAAAAAATTAAAACTGGTGAATTCCTTCAACCGGGCGACAAAAGTGTTGTTCTTGGAAAAG
>JAHYIT010000005.1 GCA_019429205.1 Mariniphaga sp.
AAAAATCAAAGATGAAGAAATGAAATCCATCAATTTAGAAAAACATGATTTTCATGGAGAATGGAATTATACAATTAGACCAAAACTTATCCTGAAATGATTAATTTATTTCGTTACAATTTCTTAGTGCTGAACGAGCACGTAGTTTTTTTATTTAATGGAGGAATAAAAACAACCGGCAATGCAAAAGATTGCCCGAATGTTGGGCCCCATATAAAACGGGCCAATAAAATTGCCGGCAAAATAGATAAACTGTTAAGAGAAAACGAAATAACCTGGAACTTTGACCATACGGATATTAAATTTGATGAAAACCTTGAGTTTGAATTATGAATAAAGATAAAAACAAAGTAGTAGAACGTTTACTGTCGAAAATTCAACCCGAAAACCGGATTTTTGTTAAGAAAAATCTCGCCATTTCAACGCAGGTTGAAGCCTTGCGCAAAGATAAAGGCTGGTCGCAAAAAGAACTGGCTAAACAACTGGGCAAAACCGAAAGCGAAGTCAGCCGTATGTTATCGGGGTTGCATAACCTAACCTTAAAAAGCCTTGCGAAACTGGAAGCGGTTTTGGGAAGTGAAATTGTGGTAACACCTTTGGAGGCATGTAAAAAATACAAAAACACAGAGTATGTTACTTTAAAAGTATATGTTCCTGTAAAAATCCAGGAAGAAGAAGCCGTTCAGGTTGACTATGTGGAGGAAAGCAACATTGAATATCAGAAAACCTATACAAGACAGGCAGTATGAGCACTATTCATCCTGAAATGATTTCTATCTTATCTGTAAAGGTTTTCAAATCAAATTTTGAAACTACTGATGAGTACCTCAACAAACCGGAGAAACCTTCGGGAGTTGAAATTAAGTTGGGACAAAACACAGCATATAATTTAGAAGAAAAAAATATCAGAATTCGTTTACTCGTCAATTTACAAGCCACGAAGAACAAAACTGAAAAACTTGGACTTACGGCAGATTTTAGCTTTGAATTTCATATTCATGTGGAAAATCTTGAGCAGTTTATAATCGAAAAAAATGAAACTAAGCTAATCGACCGAAAGTTAGGTGGCGTAATTAGCGGAATAGTCTATTCCACTGCACGTGGCATAATTTTGGAACGGACAAGTACAACCTTTTTCAATAGTGTGGTATTGCCGGTAATAGACCCAAATTTATTACTTGAAAACAAATAAAATACTTGTTCCAGAAAGGATTTCAATATCAAACGTTGGGGAATACTGAACATTTAAAACAAACCAAAACAGCATTCTTTTGCAGCCGGAAAGTTCCTGCCGGAATTATTCTGAAAAGTTACGACTGGGCCAAACAACAAAGAGAAGCAGGGAACTGTATTGTTTGCAGCAACCATTCTCCTATTGAAAAAGACGTTTTCGATATTTTCCTGAAAGGCAAACAACCGCTTATTCTGGCGCTTCCGCGTGGTTTGAAAAAACGCTGGGAGCCTGAAATTATGGAAGCCATTCAGTCCAACCGTTTGCTCATCGTCGGTCCGTTTGACACAACTGTTACCCGCATTACCAGGGAAACTGCCCTCCAAAAGAACGAAACCATCATTGCACTTGCCGATGAAATTGTTGCAGGGTATGTTGAAAAGGGCGGACAGTTGGAGGAATTGCTGGAAAAACATGAGTATAAAACTTTAACAGAACAAAAAACCTAATATTATGAACATCAGAGACATTCTCAAGTTTAATGCTCCTTATTATTCCATCAACAGAGAAGAAAGAAATCTGGCTGCCATTTTTTATCATGCACTTTTAATAAAGGATAATCTAAAGATTTTTATAAAAGAATTAGGAATTGAATATCCTCTGGTAGAGGATGAAATGGGAATTTATTTTGAATACTCATTTTTAAGAGACTTATGGTTTTCAATCGATAAATCGAATAATCTTATTAAACGAGATATAATTCTCAACTTGCTAAAACCTGAAAACACAATTTATTTACAAAATTGCTCCATAGAGAAATTTAACACCTATTTTGGAGCGGTTCCGACAGCTTCACGAGATTATATTCAAAGTCCGGGAAACTGGAGTATTGACAGGTATAATTCACATATTTCGGATAAAAATGAATTTTTAAAAATTTGTAAATTCAAGTGGTGCTTCAATGCAAAACCTGATATTGTTATTCATACTTCAAATAATCATGCAATTTGTATTGAAGGAAAATACGAAAGTGGTGAAGGAGAATATCCCTCTAAGAAATCTGAAAAAATGATATTTAAAAACAGGGGACTAACTTTTGTGAAACAAACTGAAATCCAGGGCAAAATAATGGATCTCCTTGGAATAAAATCTTCTTTTGTATTTCTTGTTCAGAAAAATATGGTTTCAACTTCACACAAAACTTTATATTGGGAAGAAGCTTTTAATTTCCTCGATCTGAATGAATCTCCTCGTTTCATTCAAAATTGGATAAAAAGTATAAAAAGACCTTATGTAAACAAAGTAATCCCAAATCCTTCGCCGAAAAGAACAGTTAAACCAAAATATTTCGCTAATAAGATTGCACCAAAATACAGTCAGAACCTTTTAAAACTCAAAAACTCCTTCCCTGCTGGCTATAATTTCCTAAAGTACCCTGAGGTAAATAATACATGCATGTGGCTAAGCACATCAGTAAATGCACATTTATATTATTCTGAATATTTTTTGGCTTACATAAAAATTGAAGGGAATACCCTTGTATTAAGTCCAGGGTTTAATAACATTATTACTGAATATACAAGAGATGGTTCAGGCAAGCTTTTTAATGGACAAATACAGGCGCTTATAAAGTTATGTCACGGAATTGAAGAAGATTGGGCCTCACAAAGAGGTGAATTAATTATTTTAAAAGCAACGACACCGGATAAATTTTTTAAAAAATTGATTTCGTATATTGAAGGAATTTAAATGGTAAATAAAATTTTAAAACAACGTTGTATTAGTTGTTATTGAATTACCGATTACACTTATTGCAAAAAACCAACATCATGTCCAAATTTAAAATCAACGACCTTGTAATTCGCAATGGTCGCCCTGAACGAAGGGGAATAATAAAAAAAATACTTTCCCAGGACGGAGGAATGTATTTCTATGATGTAATATTTTTTGATGGACAAACAGGAAGTTATGCAGAAATAGAACTTTGCCTGGCTGATATTCCAAATGACCCATGGCAGTTATTTGCGAATAACCAACATCGCGGACACGAGGAGTTTGGTTTGGTAACTACGTTCCATAAAGTGCGGAATACCACCAACAATACTTTATCTACTCTTCGGGCCTCACGAACAGATTTTAAGCCTTATCAATACAAGCCCCTGATAAAGTTTTTAAACTCAGTGAACCGGAGAATACTGGTAGCCGATGAGGTGGGGCTGGGAAAAACAATTGAAGCCGGGCACATAATGCTTGAAATGGCCGGCAGGGGTGAGTTTAAAAATTCACTAATTGTCTGCCCGAAATCGTTAAAAGATAAGTGGCAAACAGAAATGCGGGAAAAATTCAATTTTGAGTTTAAAATTATTGAATCAAGAAAAGAATTACTTTCTGATTTTTCGCATTGTAAAGCAACAGGAGAACCGTTAAAGTGTATTGTGACTTATGATGCTGTTCGGACTAAAACGAAGGATAGAAGAGATTTAGCCCAGGAATTAAATCCGGTTTTATTGGCATTGGAAAATTCCAGACAATTTTTTGATTTAATTGTATGCGACGAGGCACATTATGTTAGAAATCCAAATTTAAGGCATCGTGGGCTTGAAAAAGTGATTGAAGCAGCTAAAGCTTGTGTATTCTTAACGGCTACCCCATTGATGACAGGAATCCAAAACCTGTATTATATACTAAGGCTTCTCGACGGTGAAGCTTTTTACAGAGAAGAACAATTTCAGAATGCCATTAATTTGAACAAACCCTTTATCCGTGCATTAAACAGATTAAATAATCGCGAACCGCTGGGTTCAATTTTAACAGAATTAACCGAAACTGAAGTTCCACAAACGCTTACTATTGGGGAAGATTATAACATTCAAAATATTTATAAAGTAGGTGAATATTTTAAAGATGATCCTCTTTTTAATAGAGTTATAACAAATTTAAGAACCGGCAATGCAGGCCCGTCACTTCTTTCCTCCATTCAAAAAGATTTGACTGATCTAAACTCACTGAATCATATTTACACAAGAACCAGAAAGCGGGAAGTTTTCACTGATGGCAAAATTGCTTTCAGGTCACCCAAAAGTATTCTTGTCGATTTGTCTCAGGAAGAAATGGATGCCTATATGGATGTTATTGAAGAATACGCTGAAGAACCGTTAGCTCTTGTTCAAAAGAAGAGATTAATCACAAGCTCCATACCATCTTATTTCGGAAATGAAAAAGAACTTTCTAACGGAATTGTAAACTGGAACCATAGAGATTCAAAATATGACCACTTCAAAATAATTATAAATGAAGTTGTTGTAAAAAACAATAGAAAACTAATTGTCTTTGCTACATTCCGAAAAACACTGTTGTATCTGAAATCAAGGCTCGAAAAGGAAAATATCAAATGTGTTTTAATGTATGGAGATACAAAAAAAAGGCAAGACGTAATAGACCAATTCAGGGAGAATCCGGAAATAAAGGTATTTCTTTCATCACAAGTTGGTACCGAGGGTGTTGATTTGCAATTTTGCAACGCCATAGTAAATTACGACTTGCCCTGGAATCCTATGATTGTTGAACAAAGGATTGGTAGAATTGACAGGATAGGGCAAAAAGATGAAATAATACATATTTATACTTTGGTACTCCGGGATACCATTGAACAGCAAATTCATTCCAGACTATTGGAACGGATTCATGTATTTAAAGAATCAGTTGGAGACCTTGAAAGTATTTTATCCGAAGATGGTTCTCCTTTTCAAAAATCATTTGATGCATTGGAAAAAGAGCTTTACGGAAACAAACTAACGCCAAGACAAATACAAAAAAAGATTGATGACATTGCTGTTGCCATTGAAAATCAAAAGAGAGATTTGGATGATATAAAAAAAGAATTGACCGATTCAATGGTAAATGATATCTATTTTGAAAATGCGATCAATAATATCATTAATAATCAGCAGTACATTACAGATAGGGAAATTATTTTCTTTGTGAGATGGATAATACGCGAACACTTACAATCGATTCTTTTTCATAAAAAATCTGATTTTTTATATGAATTGGAATTACCTGTAAATAATAAATCAATCATCCAGAAATTTATTGCCGATAACATTGACCTTGAAGCAAATAAAGAAATAAAAGCCAATTATTTTCGATTCATTAACAGGCACAGAGATAGTTTGATGCTTAAAGTAACTTTTAATCAGGAGTACGCTAAAGAAAATCCAAACTCTGAATATATTAATGCCTATCACCCGATAGTTTTGGCAATAACGAATTTCATTGAAAAGAAAAACTATCATGTGAATCAAATATTCCAATATTCTATCTCAAAAACCTTTCTTAGCGACTTCAACTTTTTCATTCCTCCCGGTGATTATATGATGTGTGTTTATAAAATTAGTGTTGAGCAGGAAAATAACATGCAAAAAAGGAGCAACGAGTATCTGCATCCGATTGGTTTGGACGCAAATATTGAGGAAAACATCAGGTTTCTTAGCAACGAAGAATCTTTATTTTTGCATGGAAAATTGCAACAATATGCTGAGGAAATCAAAGAACCGCTGGTCTTCGACACCGAAACAGTTGAGTTTATTAGACCTAAATTTCAAAAAGAATTAAATAAAATCAAAAAAAGATACCAATCTGAAGAACAAATCAGGTTGGAATCGTATAAACAACGGTCTTTAAAACAGTTGGATGAATATTATTCTAATCTGATTGAACGATACAAAAAGCAAATTGAATTAAGAGACATGGATGATAAAGTGATGCCAATGTTCAAACAAAGATTAGAGGATGCAATAGATAAATATGAAGAGAAAAGAAGTAATATCCTGCAAACAAAAACCTTAATCGATAATGCATTAATATCAATATCATATATACAAATCTATTAACAAATTAATCATGGCAAATTATGTAGTAGGTCTGGATTTTGGAACATACCAAACAAAAGTTTGCATAAATCATTTGGATTCAAATCCTCAGCAATATGAATTTTTTAAGTTCAAAGCTGATGAGGATGAAGGCTTCTTTTTCCTTTCAAAAGTTTTTTATTTAAAGGATCACACCTTCCGGTATGGATATTACAATGGGGAGGATGTGCTCAATGAATTTAACTACTTTAAAATTGCATCCGCTGAAGACGAAAGATTTAAACTGGTAAGTAAAATAAAGAAGCCTGTTTATAATTATGGTGGAAGTTTTGGGGAATTTTCACCTGAGTTTTTATCAGTTATTTTTATTACAAATATTCTATTGACTGTAAAACAACACTTTAACTCATCTGCCAATTCTGTATCCTCTCCTCGTAAAGGACTTTTTAGCCGGTTAAGAAGAATAAAGGAAGTATCAAATACTTTTTCTGTCAGGCTGGGGATCCCTACAGAGTACTCTAAAAAGGTGAATCTTCTCAGACGAAAGAAATTTGAAACTATTTTGCTGATCTCAGAGATATTACAGAAAAAAAACGAATATTCGTTGACAACCTTCCAGTCATTAACAAAAACGGAACTTTTTGAAAACATTTCTTCCATTTTAAATGAATTAAATCTGCCTGATACAGACTTGGAAAAATTGATGAACGAGGATTACAGAATCTCAGTTTATCCGGAAAGTGCGGCTGGTTTGCTCTATTTCGCAAAATCGGGAAAGTTGGATACAGGAATTTATGCAGCTATTGACATTGGAGGAGGTACTTCAGATATATCCTTTTTTAATGTTCAACATGATAAAAAAATTATGTATCTGGCCTCCGAATCTTTTTTAACTGCCTGCAATAATATTTATATCGATTACATTGGTAGATCTGATGTGACTTTGCAGCAAATAAGTGCAGCAGAGAAAAAAATAATTGAATTGATTAGCAAAAAGGAATGGGATGATGATAAAAAATATAGAAACTCTATAAAGAAAGTAAAACTATTGATTGAAGGAAGGTTAAAATATCTTTTCAATAATTCAGTATTCAGCCAACTTGGATATATTAATCCAAGTAATATTCGCTATGCATGTCACGGAAAACCATGCTTGGTTTATGGTGGAGGCATCTCTCATCCCTGGATTAGTAATTGGGGAGGGCTTATGATTTATGATGGAGGTATTGCGGCATCATTATGCAACGACAATTATACTTATATGGATACCAGAAATGTAAATGCTTATATTCCAGACCAGTCACAAATAAAAAGCAAAAACTGGGAAAAATATTTCTCTTTAATGATTGTAGCATTTGGTTTGTCGTATCTTCATCATAAAGACCATAATTACTGGGAAGATCATGATTATAAGAGTATTCAACTAAAGGATATTCTTGAGGAGGTCCCGCATCCCAGAAACGAAGGGATGTATATTTATAATGTACTGGAAAGAAGATGGAATACCTAAAATTTCGGCTATAAAATAATCACAACTAATACTTCACTCCCGTCAACTCCTTCGAAACCTCCCACAACATCTTCGCATCTTCCACATCATGTGAGAGGCCGTTGGACTGCACTTTTACCGGATAACCTTTCAGTTCCATAAAACCGCTGGGTCCATAGTATTCGCCGCCTTTAACATGCGGGTCAACCGAAGCCCTGATTTGCGGCAGTGCCCCCATTTCTGCATCCTGCGTCATAATTTTGAATACCGGGTAAAGGATTTTGAAAAGCAATTTATCTTCCAGGTGGCGGGACAGATTGGTTTGTGAAACACCGGGATGCGCAGCCACGGCAATACTTTCGATTTTATTCGATTCGAAAAAACGCTGCAACTCGTAGGTAAACAACAGGTTGGCCAGCTTTGAACGACCGTAGGATTTCATGGGCGAATAGCCTTTACCGTTCTCAAACAAAAAATTGTCAAAATCCATCTTTCCCTGCTTGTGCGCCATACTGCTCACATTTACCACCCGCGAACCGGAGGTTTTTTCAATAACAGGCAGCAACAGTCCGGTGAGGGCAAAATGCCCCAGATGATTGGTTCCTATTTGACCTTCGAAACCGTCTTTTGTTTTAAAGTATGGTGTGGTCATAATTCCGGCGTTGTTGAGCAAAACATCCAGTTGCGAATGTTTCTGCTGAAAGTTTTTTGCAAACCGGCGCACCGACTCCAAATCAGCTAAATCGAGTTCAGCCACTATAATGTTTCCTTTCGGCACTTCACTCAGAATTTCGGTTTTAGCCTTTTCCCCGTTTTCTTTGGATCGGCTGGCCAAAACTACTTCTGCTCCTTTTTCGGCAAACGCTTTCACCGACCAATATCCCAGGCCGCTGTTTCCTCCGGTGACTATAATAACTTTTCCTTTTAAATCCGGGATATTGTTTGTTGTCCAGTTTTCTTTCATTGCTTTTTGTTGTCTAATTTTCAAATCATAAAAGAAAACAAAACTATTTGGAATTAGTTCAGGAAAAACGCATTACTGTAAGTTCTATGCCGATGGACTATCCAATAACCGGTGGCAATTTGTAAATGATTTCCTGTACTTCACAAAATCATTTTTTAAAAAATGGCATAGCTTATTTTCATCATAATTGAATTATGCGGAAACATACCAAAAACGTCTCCCATCTGTTTGTTCAGTGGGCGATCGTAAGGAGAACGAACCAAAGGTGCCAGCGGATTAGCCTCATCCCTTGCATTCCGTCCATGGCTCCAGACCAGGAACAGGGTTGATCCGGGCCTGTATTCCCATCGCATCACAAAATTAGATTGCAGGTTCTGGTAAGCAAAATTCTGCGCTTTAGGGAACGCGTTAAATGAAATGAGACGGTCGGGATTTACCAGAAGGCTGAAATCATCGTATTTTCCTTTGGCAAGAAACAACTGCGAATAAAGCTGAAAAGAGAGGGTATTGGTAAAAGTGACCGCTCCTCTCAGTGTAAAGTCGAGAGAACCGGTATTGCGTTTGCCAAAAACCGGCACAAAGTGAAACCCGGGACTATACTCAGGCCGTTTTGCCAGCAATGAGGCAAGCTGTCCACGGTCATCAAATGTAGTATAATCTGCCGGCCCCAGTTCATTGGGTTGCACAGCCCGGTTACCAATCATCCATCCCTCGCCGGATTCCTGAAAACTCTCGTTGGACGCCCACGCCGTAATGGCCCTTTCCCAATCGCCCTTCAGTCTTCCGGAAAAAGAAAAACGGGTGCCAACATCCAGTTTACCAGTCATTCCAAGCATGTATATTTTTCCACCATCACCAGCATATTTAAAACTGCCTTCGGAAGTCACCATCCAGTTGCGGCGATCATCGGTGTTGTACTCACCGGAAAACATAACACTCCATGGTTTTGCCCATCGGTCGAGGCCCCTGGTTTCCCAAATATCGTATCCACCAATGATTTCGGAAAAACTGCTACTGAACCGGATAAGTTGTGAATTAACAGTCATCCATTCCGTTCTGGCCTGAAAAAAATCCCCCATGTTCCACCACTGCAGGTAAGAGTAACGCTGCCGGTGGTACAACCTGACGTTGGCCCGCTGAAACTGCCCGAAAGGCTGCCCCGCGTTGATATTGTAGGTAAGTCCTGACCATGATTCATAAAAGTTCTGTTCAAAGCTGGTCCAGCCCATATCATTTGGGTTGTACCTATCGGAAAACACCAGCAAAGTAATATGCCCGTCAAGGATACCTTCCCGTTTTTTCATTACCAGACCACCCATAAAACCCAACTGGTCCTCCTGTTCAGGCATAAGTGCCTTCCGGTTTGCAAAGGCAGCAATTCCCTCGAAACTGTATCGGTTTTCTCCAAACCGCAAATCCCAGTCCACTCCGCCGGTCATGCTCTGCCAGCCCGAGCCACTGTCCCCGGGACTCTCGTAAAAGGTAAGAATACCTCCGGCTGATGAA
This sequence comes from Mariniphaga sp., assembly GCA_019429205.1. Classification (GTDB taxonomy): domain Bacteria; phylum Bacteroidota; class Bacteroidia; order Bacteroidales; family Prolixibacteraceae; genus Mariniphaga. The sequence continues at coordinate 10,002 of JAHYIT010000005.1, forward strand.
AAACTTCCCAACTGCTGGTTTGCCCTGGCCACTCCGTAATTATGTGCCGGCTTAAAATCGTGCCCGGCCGATGTTCCCAGTAACCCAAAAGAAAGTCCTCCGGCTGATCTGCCGGATACTTTGGCGGCCCCGATAATTGGGTCTCTGGCGCCTATACGACGAGTATAGAACAAACTGCTGAGCCCGATTCCAAACCGAAAGATTTCTGCTCCCTCCACAAAAAAAGGTCGTTTTTCCGTATAAAGTGTTTCAAATGCAGTCAGATTAAGCACGGCGGGATCATCCTCCACTTGTCCGAAGTCGGGATTTATAGTGGCATCGAGCATGATGTTGGGTCCCAGGCCCACTTTTACATCCCCTCCCACATCAAACCGCGCATTATAATCGGCTTTCCCTGGTTTTGCCGCATTTTCAAATATATCAATTCCCGACAGCAGATAAGGACGAAACTGCAGATTACGCCGGGGTTCCAGGTTTCTAATTTCCTGAATTTGCCCATACCTGGCAACCAGATTGGTGCGCTCGGTTCGGGAAATGTAAGGCCATTCGGTCACCTCTCCCAACCGGGGTATGCGACGGGTAATGTAGAGTCCCCAGGTTTGTTCCTCAACTTCCGGAAACCGGAGCATGCTGTATGGGATTCTGAGTTCAGCGGTCCAGCCTTCGTTTGTAATTTTCACAGCCGAAAACCAGATAGCATCCCAGGAAGTATCAAGCCCTTCAATCCGTGAATTTCCTGATGAACCGGATGTTGGAATCCGCCCCTGTTGTCCGTCGAGCTGAACACCTGCAGCGTTTACTCCAAAAGTATAGGCTGTGCGACGGTTAAAATAAGAGTCAAAAGAAATCAAAAACCAGTCGGCTCTGTTAAATTCATCCCTTCGTCCAAGGTTATTTTCTATTTCACCGGGTGAATCGTAAAGCGTTGCTCCCACATACAGATTGTCAGCACCAAAAAGAATCCGGATTTCCGTCCTACGTGTTGCCGGTGAGCCTTCAGCCGGTTCACGCTGAACAAAAAAATCAATCACTTCCGCCTGGTTCCATGCAGGTTCGTTGAACAGGCCATCAATGGTTATGGCATGTTCCGTATGAGTAGCCTTAATGACTGCGTTTTGCTGTGCAGAGGCAGAAAGAGCAGTTAAAAAAGCCAGAACAAAGAAAAATCGCAAGGTTCTTTTTCCGGCTGAAAGCTCTGTGGTATTTTCATTTAAATCAGAAATATTTTTGGTTATCCGGTTTCCTTTCATTTCTTTTTTGGTCTAATTAAAGTTCAGTAATTAAAACTAATATATTCATTTATAAGTCTGGAAAAGTTCAATCTCAAATTTCCTTTGCCACAAGCATAGCAGTGTAACCGAGGTAAACCAACAATAAAATAATGGCTTCCCAGCGGTCGAGTTTCTTTTTGCCGCCGGTAAACATGGCAATGAACAGGAAAACCGTACCTCCCGCCAGCAGATACATGTCGGGGTTAAAAACCGGATTGTAAACAACCGGCGAAACCAACGCACTGGTTGCAATTACCAGGAATATGTTAAAAATATTGGAACCGATAATATTACCCACGGCAATATTGGTGTTCTTTTTCAGGGCAGCCACCACCGAAGTTGCCAACTCGGGCAGCGAAGTGCCGATGGCCACAATGGTAAACCCGATGATTTTTTCACTCAGTCCGAGAATGGTGGCAATCTTTACCGCATTGTTCACTACCAGGCGCCCGCCAAGTACCAGTCCGGCCAGGCCGATAACAATAAATGCAATCATTTTGAATAAGGACATTTCGCTCACCACAACTTCTTTGGGAGCCGTGTCGGTTTTTGAAAGGCGGTAAACATAAAACAGGAACAAACCGAACATCAGCAGCAAAAGCAGTCCGTCGAGCCTGGAAATCAAAGGATTTTCATACACAAAAAAGTTGTTGGCCAGCAGAAACAAAAGTACCACCGCCAGCAGCGAAATTGGAATTTCTTTCCAGGTTGTACTCGATTGCACCACCAGCGGGTAAATGATTCCGGTGATACCCAGAATTAAAAAAAGGTTTGCAATGTTACTACCCAAAACGTTTCCCAAAACAATGTCGTTGAAATCCTGCGAAGAGGCAATCACATTCACCACCAGTTCGGGTGCCGAGGTTCCAAAAGCCACAATGGTTAATCCAATCACCAAATCGGAAACATGGTATTTTTTAGCCAGTGCCGATGCGCCCCTCACCATCCAGTCGGCGCCCTTAATTAAAACCGTAAGACCTAAGACCAGCAGTAAACTGTTTACAAGCATGAGAATATTTTTGGTGAAAATTGATTTCTCAACGTGTAAAAAAACAAATAATCCGGTGAACTGCCAAAAAGTGTGTCCGAACACATATTTTCTGTTTTGCAACATTTTTTTGCAAAACTTACCAAATAATAAAAATCTATATATCAGTCATATAATTAAATTGTTCAGTCACCGGCGCCAACGGAAGATGTGTACGCACACACATTTTGTTTGTAGTTGATTATCATTTTTTTACATTTGATAAAATTTTACTTTAAAACCCGATGGAGCGAACTAAAAAAGTAACCATTCAGGATGTAGCCCGATATGCTAATGTTTCGGTGGGCACCATCGACCGGGTAATCCACAACCGGGGCAAAGTTTCACCTGAAAAACGGAAGAAGGTGGAAGAAGCCATCGAAAAACTCAAATTTAATCCGAATATGCTGGCGCGGACCCTCGCGCTTGGAAATCAATTCACCATTTGTGCACTTGTCCCCAATGCTCCCTACCCCGGGCATTACTGGTCTATGCCGTTGCAGGGACTGAAAATGGCTGCGACTCAGTTTAAGGATTACGGAATTATTACCGAATATTTTTTCTACGACCTTTTCGATGAAAAAAGCTTTACACTGCAGGCAAACAAAATTGCCGCGCTTGAACCAAACGGGGTGGTACTCGCCCCGCTTTTCCTGAAGGAAAGCAAAATTTTCGCTGAAAAACTGAGACAAAAAACTGTTCCTTACATTTTCATTGATGCTGATTTTCCCGGCGGACAAAGTCTTTCCTACATTGGCCCGGATGTAAAACAAAGTGCTTTCATTGCCGGGCGGCTTTTAAATTCTCTCCTTCCAGATAACGCTGAAATGCTTATCGTGAACATGGTCAAAGGTTTTGAAAACGCATCGGCGCTTCATCGAATGGAGGAGGGTTTTAAGGAGTATTTTCATGAAAATGGCATGGAGAAATCAAAAACAATCCACACACTTACCATCAACTCCACCCAAAAGGAGAATGTTTTCAGGGAACTCACCCGGTTCTATATAAAACACCCGGCCACGAAAGGAGCTTTTGTAACCAATTCCAAAGCTTTTCTGGTAGCAGAATTTCACCGCCTTCATGACCTGAACATCCGATTGGTGGGTTATGATTTGGTTCCTGAAAATATAGAACACCTGAAAAACGGTGGAATCGACTTTATTATATCCCAAAGCCCTGTTCAACAAGGGGAAAGAGCAATTCAAACCTTGTTCGATTTTTTTGTTTTTAAAAAAGAACCGGAGAAAATTCAGCATGTACCACTGGACATTATCATCCGCGAAAACCTCGATTTTTACATCAACTTTAACAGGCACTTTCAAAACGGAATTAAAAACAATTAATAAAAAAACATTATGGATAAAAATTTCAATTCGAGAAGAGATTTTATTAAAAAATCGACAGGCGTTTCAGCCGGACTGATGATTGGCGGAATTCTTCCCGGCTTCAGTGCCGAAAGCTACCGGCGCATTATGGGCGCCAACGAAATGTTGCGGGCATCGGTAATGGGCGTTAACTCACGCGGCAATGCCCTGGCACAAAACTTTGCCTTCCAGAAAAACTGCGAGGTAATTCATGTGTGCGATGTGGATTCGCGGGCTATTGAAAAATGCTCAACTAACGTGCAAAAGGTGCAAAACAAAAAACCGCAGGGATTTGAAGATTTCAGAAAATCGCTGGAAAGCAAAGATGTGGATTTACTTGTTGTTGCCGCGCCCGACCACTGGCATGCACCGGCAGCGCTTTTGGCCATGCAGGCAGGAAAACATGTTTATCTGGAAAAACCGTGCAGCCACAGTCCGCACGAAGGCGAAATTCTGGTGGAGGCAGCTACACGTTACAAAAAATCGGTTCAAATGGGCAACCAGCGCCGCTCCTACCCCAATGTGGTGGAGGGAATTAAGGAACTGAAAAACGGAATCATTGGACGGCCATATTTCGGAAAAGGGTGGTACACCAACAACCGCGGGCCTATTGGCGTAGGCAAAAAAGTGACTGTTCCAAACTGGCTCAACTGGGAACTCTGGCAAGGCCCGGCACCGCGAATGGATTACAAAGACAACATTGTGCACTACAACTGGCACTGGTTCTGGCACTGGGGAACCGGCGAGGCGCTGAACAACGGTACCCACATGATTGACCTGCTGCGCTGGGGTTTCGGCGTGGATTACCCGGTAAAAGTGAGCTCAAACGGTGGCCGTTATCACTATTCCGACGACTGGGAAACGCCCGACACGCAGGTGATTAACCTCGATTTCAATGAAGGCGTTTCCATGAGCTGGGAAGGCCGGAGCTGCAACGGAAAACCCATCGAAGGCAGTTCAGTTGGCGTTATTTTTTACGGCGAAAAAGGAAGCCTTTTCATTCCTTCAGGAAATGAATACACTGTTTTCGACCTGAAAAATAACATTATCAAAGAGGTAAAAGACTCAAAGAAAATTGATCCGCGCGATGCCGCCAATCCTTCGAGCCACCTCGATTCGCTACATATCCGCAACTTTTTCAACAATATCCTTTCAGGAGAAAGCCTTGTGGCCGATATCGACTCGGGGCACAAAAGTACAGTGCTTGTACAACTGGGTAACATCGCACAACGCGTTGGCCATTCGCTGGAAATCAATCCGGAAAACGGCCACATACTGAAAGACAAAAAAGCGCAAAAACTCTGGTCGCGAGAGTATGAAAAAGGATGGGAAATGAAATTATAATCATACTTTGAAAAGAAATATCTCACGCTAAGACGCTAAGCTCCCTAAGATTAAAAAATTACAATTCAAACCTTTACGTTCTTTGCGCCTTTGCATGAAACAATAAATATCTTTTGCAGAGTTACCATAAAAATAAAACATTTAGTATGAATTCAAGACGAAATTTCATTAAAACAACCGGAAAAGGAGTGGCTTTGGCTGCTGTGGCGCCGGGAATTGTCACTCAATCAGCATTTGTCGATCAGCCTCAGAAAAATATTCGCATCGGTATAATCGGGGCTGAAAACTCACACACCATCGGTTTTGGAAAAATGTTCAACACCGATAAAAAGTTTCCGGGAATGGAAGTGCTCTACGTTTGGGGAGAAACCGACGAATTTGCCAAAAATGCCATGGAGAAGGGAAATATTCCCAACCAGATGAAAGACCCCAACGAAATGCTGGGGAAAATTGATGCGCTTATTGTGGACCACCGCCACCCAAAATACCATTTGGAGCCGGCCATTCCGTTCATCAAAGCAAAAATTCCAACGTTTATCGACAAGCCTTTTTGTTACCGTGCTGCCGAGGGACAAAAATTCCTTCAACTGGCAAAAAAAATGGGCACGCCGGTAACATCGTTCAGTTCAATCGCCCACAGCGATGCCACGTTCGATTTGAAAGAACAGGTGAAAAACATGGAAGGAATCAGCCAGGTAATTTGCACCGGCCCGGGGGATTTTGATTCGCAGTACGGAGGAATATTCTTTTATGGCGTTCATATTGTTCAGCCGCTCATGTATGTTTTTGGGGAAGACATAGAACGTGTAAAAGTTAGCCGCAACGGCAGCTATGGCAACGCCAGCCTGAAATTTTCTTCGGGATTGTTTGCCACGCTCATTATCAAAGAAAAAGCCCGCGGGTGGGAAACCTTTGTGGAAACGCCAAAGGAACTGGTGGAACTGAAACCACGGGTGGAAGAAAAAAATCCGCCCCGGAATTATGTTGACATGGCCGAAATGTTCCGCACCGGGAAAGAACCGCGTTCGCGCCAAAGTATCCTAAATTGCGTTTCGGTTTTGGAAGCACTGGAAAAATCGGCTGAAACCGAAAAATGGACGGAAGTGGAGTACCTGAAAGTTTAAAGTGAAAAGTTTAATGGTTAAAGTATGAAATGCAAAATAGTTTCAATTTTTATAAGAAGATTTCTTTTTATCGGTTTAATTCTTTTGGGAATATCTGAAATGAACGCACAGATAATTGAAGGAATTCATTACCACACCGGAAAACCGGTTCGGGTGACCATAAACAATGGGATGATTGAAAATATTACTCCATTAGATAAAATGGTTGGTGAAAATCCGGTATATATTGCACCCGGCTTTTTCGACAACCAGGTGAACGGGTTTGCCGGCGTTTCGTTTGCTTTTGGCGACAGCGACCTCACACCCGAAGGGATTGAAAAAGCAACTTCGGAGCTTTGGAAAAAAGGCGTTACCACTTATCTGCCAACGCTCACCACCAATAGCATCGAGGTTTTAACCCGGAACTTTAAAATCCTTTCCAAAGCGGTGGATGACTCAAAACTGCTGGGTTCAATTCCCGGGTTTCATCTCGAAGGGCCATACATCAATCCTGAAGACGGATTCCGGGGGGCGCATCCCAAACAGTTTGTAAAACTGCCGGACTGGAATGAATTTTTGAAACTTCACGAAGCATCGGGCAAAAACATTCTGCAGGTAACGCTGTCTCCGGAAATGGACGGAGCGCTGGATTTTATTTCAAAATGCAGTCAGAACGGGATTACAGTGGCACTGGGTCATCACAATGCGGATATGAAAACGATAACCGCCGCCATCGACCGGGGCGCCAAAATTGCCACACACCTCGGAAATGGAGCGGCCAACACCATCAACCGGCATCGGAATCCATTCTGGCCGCAACTGGCCGACGACCGGCTGAACATCAGCATCATCTGCGACAGTTTTCATTTACTGCCCGAACAAATCAGGGTTTTTTACAAGGTGAAAGGCGTTGAAAAAACCATAATCACTTCGGATGTAACGCACTATGCAGCACTTGAACCGGGCGAATACAAGACCTCAACCGGCGAAACCATCGAATTGACCAAAGACGGCATGCTGCGGTTGCCGGCTCAAAATGTGCTTTACGGTTCGGCATCACCCATAACCAAAGGAGTGGGTTACGTGATGCAAGTCACCGGCTGCACCCTGGCCGATGCAGTGAAAATGGCCAGCACCAATCCGGCCCGCCTTTACAACCTCAACGACCGCGGCCTGCTGGAACCCGGGAAACGAGCCGACATTGTGCTGTTTACACTGGAAGATTTTCAGGTGAATATTCAGGAGACGTGGGTGAAGGGGAAGAAGGTTTATGAAAAATAGGCAGTTGGCAAAAAGCAATAGGCAAACTGCGCTTAGCGGTTCAAAACCGTTTAGCGCATCGAAAAAATTAAAAATGTAGAATAATCAATATTCAATAACCAAATAATTGGAATTCACTACTCTTCAATTGAAAATTGGTTATTGGTTATTTTCAAAAAAACAATTCAAAATAAAAAACTTTATATGAGCAAAACCTACAAAAAAATAGCCATCGCCCTTGCCGCAGTAGGTCCGGGGCTTTTTCTTATCGGTTACAATATAGGTACAGGAAGTGTAACCACCATGGCCAAAACAGGCGCCGAACATGGCATGGAACTTTTCTGGGCGCTGGTGCTGTCGTGTATCTTCACCTTCGTGCTCATGGTGGCATACGGAAAGGTAACCCTGGTTTCGGGAAAAACGGCATTAACAAACATCAAACACGAATTCAAATACGGTTGGGTGCTGGCACTTTACATTCTCATTGCACTGATAATTGGGGAATTACTGGCGTTAATGGGTGTAATGGGCATTGTGGCCGACCTGGTTCAGGAAGCCATCCGGCTGCTTTTTAACGAACGGATTGTTGGCCGCGGCTGGATTATCCTGGTGCTGGCCACAGGTTTGTACCTGCTGCTTTGGTTCGGCCAATACAAAACCTTCGAAAAAGTACTCACTTTTTTCGTCATTTTTATGGGACTTTCATTTATAGTAGTCTTTTTTATGGTCAGTCCCAACATGTCGGTCATTGCCAAAGGTTTGGTTCCCGGAATACCAGATACACCCGGCGCCATGGGACTGGTGGCTGCCATTGCCGGAACCACCTGTTCGGCTGCCGTGTTCATCATGCGAAGTACCGTTGTTGCTGAAAAAGGCTGGGGCATTAAAAACCTGAAAGAAGAAAAAAAGGACGCCTTCGTATCCGCTGCAATGATGTTATTTCTGAGTGGAGTAATAATGGCTGTGGCTTCCGGCACACTGCATGTTATGGGATTTAAACTCGACAACACGGTGGAAATGATTCTTCTGTTTGAACCCATTGGTGGAAACGCTGCAGCATTTATCCTTATTCTGGGAATTGTGGGCGCCGGATTGTCGACCATCTTCCCTATTGTGCTGATTGCTCCCTGGCTGATTGCCGACTATACCGGAAAACCGCGAAATACGCGTTCGACCCAGTCGCGGATTCTCATTTTTGTGGCCATGCTATTTGCGTTTGGCACAGTGTTCCTGGAACAGCGTCCGCCGGCGCTGATGGTTTTTTCGCAGGCATTTCAGGCGGTGATTCTGCCCGCAGTTGCCATTCCGATTCTATTATTGATAAACCGGTCAAAACTTATGGGTATCAACAAAGCCTCCCTGCGCGAAAATATCGGCATATTGGCTGTGGTAATTTTTTCGTTCGTGACCACGTTTTTTGCTATTACTGAATTGCTGATGTAGAGAGAACAGATATGAGATAATGAGATGTGAGATATGTGACAAGGGAAGGAAACACAATTCCCAATACTCAATACTCTTTGTCTTGATACTAAAATCTTGATACTTGATACTTGATACTAAATTCTTAAAAAATGAACAACACTGATTTCAAAAAAGAAAACCTCAATGTAAAAATCTTTACAACCAAAGATGAAATGGGAAAAGCCTCGGCTATTTCCGTGGCCGAAAAACTAAATGCAGCGATTTCAGAAAAAGGTTTTGCCAACCTGATTCTGGCTACCGGCGCATCGCAGTTTCAGTTTCTGGAACACCTGCAAAAGCAGGTCATCGACTGGAAAAAAATAACGGTTTTTCACCTCGATGAGTATAAGGGAATGCCGGTCACACACCCGGCCAGTTTTCGCAAGTACCTGAAGGAAAGAATCCTGGATAAGGTTCAGCCCAAACAGGTGTATTACCTTAACGGCGATGCCCCCGATGCGGAAGCCGAAGTTTTGCGCTACGAAAACCTGCTGAAAGATCACCCCATCGATATCGCCTGCATTGGTATTGGGGAAAACGGGCACATTGCCTTTAACGACCCGCCTGTGGCCGATTTTAACGACCCGAAACTGGTGAAAGTGGTGGAACTCGACGAAACCTGCCGCAAACAGCAGTTGGGAGAAGGGTGGTTTCCAACCTTCGATGATGTTCCAACCCACGCGCTTTCGCTTACCATTCCGGCCATTATGGGCTGCAAAGCCATAAGTTGCGTGGTACCCGACGAACGCAAAGCTGAAGCGGTTTTCAATACGCTGAATATGCAAATTTCAACCGCCTGCCCGGCCACCATTTTACGAACCCACCCGGATTGTGTTTTGTATCTGGATGAAGGTTCTGCTTCAAAAATTAAATAAATTACCATGAAGGGAAAGCATTTCATTTTTCCAGGAAAAACAACACCTTTTGTTATCGCTTTTTTAATGCTGACTTCGTTTGGTTTTGCCCAAAGGAACATCCTAAAGCAGACGGCATCAAACGAGGAAAAACAAAAGGCCAGTCTGAAATTGATTCTGAAGGTGTTACCACCCGACCAACTCAACGAAAACAGTGCGTTCGACGACCGGGGCAGGCTTTCGTTTTTGGACCGGACTTTTACCGACTGGCTGGAACGCACCGGTGAACTGCCTCCCGATTTCGACCGGATGCCTTCGCTGCCTTTCCTGCCCAATCCGCTGATTATTGATGAATGCGGAAAAAACATTCCGGTGAAAACTCCGAAACAATGGCAGGAAAAACGGGATTGGATGAAAGAGCAACTTCAGCATTACATTTCCGGAACATTTCCACCGGCACCCGACAATCTGAAGGCAGAAATTCTGAGCGAGAAAATGGATGGGAAAGTCCGGCTGCAAACAGTGGAACTTTCATTCGGACCGGAATACCAGGCAAAACTAACGCTCGAAGTGATGATTCCTCCTGGCGAAGGTCCGTTACCGGTTTTCCTCACGCAGTGGAACCACCGCGAATGGGCGCAGGTGGCCGTACGACGCGGTTACATTGGTTGCATTTATGCCGGCGCCGATTCAAAAGACGACACCGAAAAATATGCTGAAATCTGGGCCGGGGAATACGACTGGACCCGTCTCATGCGCAGAGCATGGGGAGCTTCACGGGCTATTGACTATTTATTCACTTTACCCGAAGTGGACAAGGAAAAAATTGCATTGACCGGGCACTCCCGCAACGGGAAAACGTCGCTGATGGCAGCAGCTTTCGATGAACGGATAACAGCCTGCATTCCCAGCAGTGGCGGCACAGGCGCTGAAGTTCCGTGGCGTTACACTTCGTTCAATTACGACATCGAAGACATCGCACTGCTCGCCAGTGCGCGGCCCTCGTGGCTGCATCCGCGACTGCGGTTTTTTATTGGCAACGAACATAAACTTCCCATTGACCAGAACTCGTTTATGGCGTTGATTGCCCCCCGCGGACTCATGCTGAGCACCGCACTGACTGAAGGCGCCAGCAACATCTGGGCCATTGAACAGGCGTACCATGCCAGCCGAAAAGTGTATGATTTCCTTGGAGCAAAAAATAACATTGGTATGCGCACCCGTTACGGCGAACACGGGGTGAGTGCACGGGAAATGGAGTTATATATTGATTTTTTCGATTATGTTTTTAAGCGAAGTGACTATCCTCCCGAAAACCGGTTATACACTTCTTATTCCTTTGAAGAATGGACTCATCTGAGTGGCGAAAAGGTAAATCCGCTCTCTTACCCTGAAAAAACTGAAAACACACTAAGTGTCAATTCAGTAACCGAATGGAAAAACAAAAAAAGCGAAATTCTGAAACAAATTAACTGGGTACTTGGCGACGAGCCTCCGGGAGTAACCAATCCGGGACCGGGGAGTTTGCAAAGGGCAGGTCGCGGAGAAGACAGCTTTGGCACATTTCTGAACCGCCCGCGTGCACATGAAAAAATGGGTGTGATGCCCGTAAGTCCTTACAACGGTTTTGGCGACCAGTTATTCGGATACCTTTATTATCCGCTGAACGATGAAGGGAAAATGAAAAGCAACAATCTGCCGGTAGTTATTTATTTGCATGAATACGACTATTCCAAAGGGTTTAACTCTTATCACCGGATTGAGTCGCTGCTGCAGGAATTAACAGAACAGGGATTTGCCGTATTTACCTACGACATGCTGGGTTTCGGTAACCGGATTGAGGAAGCCACCTGTTTTTACGAACGCTATCCCCGCTGGTCGAAACTGGGGAAAATGGTAACCGACACCAAAGGAGCTGTGGATGCGCTGGCAAACTTCGATTTTATAGACAAAGAGCGAATTATTGTGGCCGGTTATTCGCTGGGAGCCACTGTGGGATTGTACGCGGCAGCCACCGACGAGCGAATTGCCGGTGTGGTTTCGGTAGCAGGGTTCACGCCTATGCGAACCAATACGTTGGACCGCGGAACCGAAGGAATTCTGACTTACTCACATCTGCACGGATTGTTGCCGAGGCTGGGATTTTTTGCAGGAAATGAATCGCACATTCCGGTGGATTTTAATGAAATAATAGCTGTCATTGCACCACGACCAGTTCTGCTAATTGCACCTGAATTCGACAAAGATGCCCATTTGCAGGACATCAAAACAGCGGTAAACGAAGCAGAACGGGTTTACACACTGTTTGAAAAACCGGAAAACATTCAACTGCAAGTCCCGTGGGATATTAACCGGTTTTCACCCGAAATGAGAGAAACAGTGTATGAATGGTTAAGCCGGAAGTTCTGAGAGTGTACAACAAATTCCACAGGAAAATCATATTATTCAAGAGAAAAAAGGTGCAGCGCACCCAAATATTTGTAGTATCTGATAGAAATGGGATAAGTGGGTTGTTTTTCATATTTTTAGGGCAAAGCAAAGTACAATTCGAATAAAATATTAAAAAATGAAAACCTGGAAAATAGGAATTATCGGAACCGGCATGATAGCTGATTTTCATGCGCAGGCTGTTCAGTCGCTGCCCAACGCGCAGTTGGCCGGCTTTTGCAACATCAGGCCTGAAAAGGCGAAAAAAATGGCGGAAAAGTTTAAAGTGAAGCATTGGGAAAATTATCAAAGTATGTTAGAATCGGCTGATGTGGATATGGTGATGATTGCCACACCCAGCGGGGCTCACGAAGAACCGGTTGTTGAAGCAGCCAAACAGGGGAAACACGTACTGTGTGAAAAACCGATAGAAATTCAGCTCGACCGCATCGACCGGATGATTGAAGCACATAAAAAAGCGGGAACCTGGCTGGGTGGAATTTTCAACTTCAGGTACAACGAAACCACGCAAATCATTAAAAAAGCCATCGATGAAAACCGGTTGGGTACAATTACCTATGCCGCAGTGCACGTGCCGTGGTGGCGCAACGATGCCTATTATGAAGGCTGGCACGGCACCTGGGAACTCGATGGCGGTGGTGCGTTAATGAACCAATCCATTCACATGGTGGACCTGCTTCTGCACATGATGGGGCCGGTTGAACGGCTGGGCGCATTTACTTCGCACCTGGGGCATCCGCAAATTGAGGCGGAAGATACGGCTGTAAGTGTTCTTCAGTTTAAAAACAAAGCCCTTGGCGTTATTTACGGAACTACTGCTTCTTTCCCCGGACAGTTTCGCCGGCTGGAAATTACCGGCACAAAGGGCAGCATTGTTCTGGTGGAAAACAGTCTGCAGGTGTGGCAGTTTTCCGAAATGAAGAAAGAAGATGCCAAAATTATTCAGAAGTACGGTGCCATTGAAGGTGGCGGCGGAGTGGCCGACCCGGCAGCCATGACATACGAAAATCATGCGAAAAACCTCGCTGCGTTTATTCAGGCCATAGAAGAAAACCGACCGTTTGAAATTAATGGTGAAGAAGCCCGGAAATCGGTGGCATTAATTCTCGATATTTACCAATCGGCCAAAACGTTTTCGATGGTTTTATCAAAAACGAGATAAATTTTTTATGTATTTAAGTTGGCAAATTGCAATTGGCAGTTGGCAAATTATATTATCCAGTGCGCAGTATAAAAAAAGATTAAGAACATGAAAAAACAAAAAATTATCTCTCTCATCTTGATATTCTTTTTCTCACTCCAAATGGGTTACGCCCAAAACTACGACGAATCGAAAGTGGGTGAATATCAGCTCCCGGAGCTGTTGGTCACTGAAAGCGGGCAAACTATTTCAACTTCGGAACATTGGGAAACTCTGCGCCGCCCTGAAATCCTCAAACTTTTTGAAAATCACGTTTACGGTCAGGTTCCCAAAGATTTCGACGACATCAAATTCAAGATTACAAAACAGGATAAAAAGGCCATGGACGGAAAAGCCACCTTGAAGGAAGTAGCCATTTCCGTCACGCGAAATAATAAATCGGTGACCATAAACCTGCTGATGTTCACGCCCAACAAAGTAAAAAAACCGGTTCCGATGTTTTTGGTTATCAATCACCGGGGACTTAAAACCATGGATGTTACCCGCCAAAACAAAGACGGGTTCTGGCCGGCAGAGAAGGTGATTGAAGCCGGTTACGGCATTTCCGGGTTCGATGTAATTGATGTTTCACCCGACGATAAGGTGAAGTTTACCGAAGGAATTCTGAACCAGCTCTATCCGGAACAATTGAAAATGGACAACGGAATGCGGGGTTTGGGCGCCTGGGCCTGGGGCGCTGCCCGTGCCATCGACTATTTCGAAAAAGACAAATCGGTGGATGCCACAAAAATTATTTCAGTGGGACACTCGCGCGGAGGTAAATCTTCGCTGTGGTTTGGCGCGCAGGATGAACGGGTAGCCATTACCATTTCCAACGAATCGGGAAACTCCGGGGCTTCCCTTTCGCGCAGGAATTTCGGGGAAACGGTGGACCGGATCACTACCAACTTTCCTTACTGGTTTTGCCCCAATTATCGCCAATATGCGAACAATGAAGATAATCTGCCGGTTGACCAGCACATGCTGATTGCCCTCATCGCCCCACGTGCCGTTTACGTGGCCAGCGCCGCCGAAGATTTGTGGGCCGACCCCAAAGGGCAGTACCTGGGATTAAAAGAGGCGCAGCCCGTTTTCAAACTGTATGGAATTGAAACCGACCTGCATGAGGAAATGCCGATAGTAAACGAACAAGTAATCCTTAAGCACATGGGTTTTCATAACCGCGAAGGCAAACATAACATGACGCCATACGACTGGCAGCAGTTTATAAAATTTGCTGATGCGTATTTTAAAAAGCAATAAAATTCAGAACAATGAAGTTTTTCCTGTTTTCCATACTTTTCATTTTTGGTGTTCATACTGCGAAAGTGTTTTCACAGGACATTGAAAACCGGAGCAAAGAAAATTTGTGGAAACAAATTGAACCTTACTTTTCTCCTCCTGAAGAATTTCAGAATGAATTTGGGGAATTTCGTTCTCCATTGAAGTTTGACAACGGAAAAACGGTTCATTCTGCCGACGACTGGAAACAACGACGCGAAGAAATCCTCAGTCGCTGGCACGAATTGATGGGCGAATGGCCAGACCTGATTACCAACCAGACGTTTGAAGTTCTTGAAACCACAAAAAGAGAAAACTTCACCCAACACAAAGTGCGGTTTCGGTGGCTTCCAAACGAAACGACCGAAGGGTACCTTTTAATTCCGGACCGAGAAGGGAAAAAGCCGGCTGTAATCACCGTTTTTTACGAACCTGAAACAGCCATCGGACGGGGAAAACCGTACCGCGATTTTGCCTGCCAGCTTGCCAAACGCGGATTTGTGACTTTATCCATCGGCACAACCGAAGCCACCGAAGCAAAAACCTATTCGCTCTATTATCCGTCCATCGAAAATGCAGAAGTTCAACCCTTGTCCATGCTGGCGTATGCAGCCGCAAACACCTGGCATGTGTTGGCTAAAGTGGAAGAAGTAGATTCCACCCGCATCGGAATCACCGGGCATTCGTTTGGCGGAAAATGGGCCATGTTTGCCTCCTGCCTTTACGAAAAGTTTGCTTGTGCCGTTTGGTCCGACCCGGGAATCGTGTTTGATGAAACCAAAGAATCCGCCGTAAACTACTGGGAACCATGGTATCTGGGATATTACCCGCCTCCGTGGAACGACATCTGGCGAAAAACAGGCATGACAGAAAATGCAAAAGGCCTTTATCCAAAGTTGGTCAAAAAAGGCTACGACCTCCATGAACTTCACGCCCTGATGGCTCCACGACCGTTCCTGGTTTCGGGAGGTTCATCCGATCCGCCCGAGCGGTGGAAAGCGTTAAACCACACCATTGCCGTCAATAAGCTTCTCGGTTACCGCAACCGGGTTGCCATGACCAACCGTGCGGAACACTCCCCCAACGAGGAATCGAATGAACAGATTTACAGGTTTTTTGAATATTTTTTGGGAGATTGAATAAAAATATTCCACCAGAGAAAGACTGGAAAAAAATTAGTTAACAAAACCAGATAACCAAAAAATTATCACAATATTTTTGTTTTACTCAATACATTGAGTAATTTTACTCAGTGTATTGAGTAAAATAACAAAATATGTTTAAAAGACCTTATTTTCAGACTCTAACAAAAAGATTGAAAGAACCTAAAAAGTTCATTCAGGTGATTACCGGTCCCCGGCAGGTGGGAAAAACTACATTGGTGCACCAGGTTTTAAAAGAAATCCAAACCCCTTCCATGTATATTTCTGCCGATGGAGTAATAAACATTGGCCCCGAATGGATTGAACAGCAATGGAACAATGCCCGGTTAAAGTTGAAAACCAGTAATTTTTCTGAATTGATTTTTGTGATTGATGAAGTTCAGAAAATTCCCGATTGGAGTGAAATGGTCAAGGCAAACTGGGATTCGGATATGTTGAACGGTCTTGAAATCAAATTGGTTTTGCTTGGTTCTTCACGGTTACTTATTCAAAAAGGTTTGACTGAATCGTTGGCAGGAAGATTCGAAGTGATATACACGGGACACTGGAATTTTGAGGAAATGAACCAGGCATTCGGGATCACTGAAGAACAGTTTGTTTGGTTCGGTGGATACCCTGGTGCTGCCGGTTTGATAAACGATGAACTGCGCTGGAACGACTATATCATAAATTCACTTATTGAAACCACTATTTCGCGCGATATTCTGCTGATGGAAAACATCAACAAGCCCGCGTTACTGCGTAATTTGTTTGAATTGGGATGTTCTTATTCGGGCCAAATTCTATCCTTCACAAAAATTTTGGGGCAACTTCAGGATGCAGGAAACACCACAACGTTATCGCATTACCTGCATTTACTTGACAGTGCCGGATTATTGTCCGGATTGCAGAAATTCACTAAAGTAAAAATTACCAAACGTTCTTCAAGTCCGAAGTTTCAGGTTCAAAACACGGCTTTTTACAGTGCATTGAGCGATTATCAGTTTTCTGACGTAGTTGGAAATGCTGAAATTTGGGGAAGACATGTTGAGTCAGCTATTGGCGCACACTTATTTAGTGCTGCAAGAGCAAACAACCTGGAATTGAGTTACTGGCGGGAAGGCAACTTTGAAGTGGATTTTATCCTTCAATACAAAAATAAAGTTGTTGGAATTGAAGTGAAAATCGGTTCTGCAAAATTCACAAAAGGAATGCAACGATTCAGTTCACATTTTAAACCACACAAAATGTACTTAATTTCGAATGAAGGATTAAACTGGAAAGGGATATTGAAGATTAATCCGGTTGATTTGTTCTAAAAATCAAGCTCACCAAAATCCTCAATTATCAAATCCGCCTGGGTTTGGTCCTGCAACTCTGAGCCCGGCCCGGCAAAAGCGATACAATACATACCCGCTGCTTTGGCCGCTTTTATTCCGTTGGTGGAATCTTCAATCACCACACATTTTTCGGGTGAAATGCCCAGCTTTTTGGCAGTCAGCAGAAAAATATCCGGTTCGGGTTTGCTGGCGCCGGCCATCTGACTGCTAACCACTGCATCAAAATATTTTTTCAACCCGGTTTTCTGCAAAATAATTTCAATCACATCGGCATAAGATGAAGAAGCTAAAGCAAGCGGAATTCCCTTTTCTTTTAGCTTTTTTATAAGTTTTCCCACCCCGGGTATCGGCTCCATTTTTTCAAATGAATTAAAGTAGGGTGTAACCAGGTTGTTGGTCATTTTCACCAACTCCTCCACCGGTTGCTGAACTCCATAGCGTTCTTTTATTAATTCCCACATGCGGTCGGTAGCTGTACCCTGGTAAGTTTGGTGTTCTTCTTCTGAAATTTCCAGTCCCAATTGCCGGAAATTGGTTTGTTCCACTTCCACATAAAAGGGTTCGGAATTCACCAGCACGCCATCCATATCGAAAATGACGGCTTCAAAAGATGAAAGTTTTCCGGATTGTATATCTCTATTTTTCTTCCAATTCATCATTTTTCAAATTTTCAAATCGGGTAACTCCACCCGAAACAATAAATTTCATTACCTCTGCCGGCGACAATTTCAGGTAGTGAATTCGTTCTTTCGACACAAGATACAATTCTCCCGAAAAATTGTAGGAATGTGGAAAATACACAGCCGCCAACTCCTCGCCTTCAATCACTTTCATTGTTTCTTTTGTAACAAAACCCAGTTTCCAAAGATTATTTTCTGCATTAAAAAGCACTTTTACCGGAACGTTAAACTTTTTCTCCTTACCCACAAATGCCGAAAAAAGGTCGTTTATGGAAGAATAGAGTAAGTTCAGCAACGGAATCCGTTTGATTAATTTTCCGGCAATTCTTTTCAATGGCTTTATTAAAGCAGTTTGGCCAAGGAAACCCAAAAGTGTAAGCGAAAAAAACAGAATAATAATTCCGAGGCCGGGAATATTAAATCCGATAAGCGGTGAAATTTTGTCATTCAACCAGCCGTCAACCGAAACAAACAGGGAATAGAGAATGTAAATAACAATGACCACTGGCGCCACAAGTAAAACTCCCTGCAAAAAATATTGAATGATTTTTTTAAACATCGATTTTCTGTTACTATTAAAATGAAACATAATCCGCAGTCAACTCATCCAGAAGGGTTTCGCCCAATTTAACCGTGTCTTCCTGCTCACACATTTGAAATATTCTTGCCAGCTCAACCGCCTGATCATTCAGCATTTTCGAACGGGTACCAAGCGCTATTACGCTGCGGTAAATCACAGCATTTAATCGCTGGTCTTTCCCCACTATAGCCAGTTCTTCAAAAAACGGCTCAAACATTTCGTCGATGGCATTTTTTTGGGTTAGGGCCAGCCGTCCCATCAGGTGAATTCCGGTAAAACGCACCAGATGTTTTTTACCACGGCTCCATTCAATGGCTTTGGCAAATGCAAATTTGGTTTTTACCCAAAGATTGGCAGAGGCTTGTTCGGCAATTTCGCGGTTTTCAAAACTTTTGGTCCAGAAATCCATCTGTTCTTCAGTCACTTTTTCGGGTTCATCGAGCAACGTGCCCAGAATCATGGTTTCGCGCCACTGCTTGTTCCAAAGTTTCAGGGCCAACAAGTGATCTGGCTTTATTTCTTTGGCAAGTTCCCGCAATTCTACAACCGAAACGCCCCAGTTTAATTTATAATCTATTCCCTGCCGTTTCATCGAATTGGAAACATCGCCGTTTTTCCTCAACTTGACTTGCCGCAGTAAATTCTGAAAATCTTTTTCCGTTTCCGGATTATCGAGTAAAAAATTCATTGAACAAAATTTGAAATTTTAATGCGAAAAGTGTGAAACTTTTTATGGAAAAACACTTTCTGCAAAAATAAAAATTGCAATTATTCCCAGCGAATAAAAAAGATAATACTTTACGGGATGGTATTCCGAAAGCCGTATATTCAGGTTGCGCCTGACCACTGTTGTCAGGTAAATTTTCTCAAACAAATAGGCAATAAATGTAGCAAACGCAATTCCGGCAATGCCCCAGTACTGCACAAACAGAAGACTTAATGAAACATTTAGCACCAGTTCAAAAAAAGCAGCAAACATAATTTGCCGGGTTTGCCTGAGCCCGTTCAATATGGTTTGCGGCATCAGCAACCTGCTGATTAAAAGCAAAAGATAAATGTTAAACACGGTTGCACTTTCGGCAAAATCCGGGTTGAAAATTACCGGGAACAATGGTTTGGAAGCCAACAATAAAACAGCAGTTAGCGGAAAAAGAAAGTGAATAAGCCTGGCAACACTCTGTTTGAGTTTTTGCAGGTTTTCTTTCAGTTTTTCTTTTTTACCAAATTCGGGTAACATGGCGCTGCTTAGTGCATTGGCTAAAAGTGTGGCCAGAGGCAGTTCGCGCGCGCCATAACGAAAAACAGCAAAAGTGCTTTCGTCGAAATGTGAAGTAACAATAAATCCATCCACAAACTGGGCTGAACCACTAAGCAAGGTGGCAGCAACCAAAGGCATTCCCAGTTTGATGTGCTCTTTTACAAAGGATTTGGAAAACCGGATTTCAGCATAATACACAAACATGCCCCAAAGCCAGATGTACCTTAAAACAGCAGAAACAACCAATCCGCGGATAGCCCAAATCACCGTCTGCCCCAAAATTACCGGTAACACGACTAAAATGAACTGAACCGAAAATGAGATTACAGCATAAATTAACAGGGCCCTGTTTTTTTTCTTAACCAGATAAACATATTCCGAAAGGTTTGCAGGAACTCCAAATACAAGGTAAAACACCAGCAGATTCAATTCCGGTACTTGTTTGCCCTTCAATAAAAAACCGGAAAAAACCGGGTACACCAGAAAAAGTAAAATCCCCACAAGCAAACTAAAAACAGAAATCAGTACGAAAGAACTAAACAAAGCTGCACTGGATTCCTTCTGCCCTGACGACAAGGGCAATAGTGCTTTAAGGAGCCCGTTCAGCCAAAAAAAACTAACTGCCCCGGCAAGAAACACAAAGGTTTCAAATTCGCCTATTGCCGATTGCGAAAGTGTGGATTTGGCAAAAACAATTCCAATGAGGATTAACGTGCCATACCTCACCATTTGGAAAAGTTGAAAAGAAGAAACCGTATTTAGCCGATTTTTTATCATTTTTTGCAATGGCTTAAAAGTATAAAAATTCTGGTTTTTAATTTATATTTGCTCAAAACGTTTAAATGGTGCAATTAAAAGGCTGGGCCCGAAATATTCTCCTTATTGCCGGTGGAATTTTCCTCATATTCCTGCTTTGGTACTTTAGTGCCATTGTTTCTTATGTTATCATTTCAGTTGTTCTTTCATTTATAGGCAGACCTTTGGTCAGGTGGCTTTCTATTATAAAATATAAGAGATTCCGCATTCCATCCGGAGTTGCGGCCTTTATCACCCTCCTCACCCTCTGGGTTGTATTCATTTCATTTTTTCGCTTTATCATCCCACTTCTGGTAAAAGAGCTGGCAACCTTATCGGAGATTGACCTCGAGGCATTTTTAAATTCCATTGAGGAACCGTTGTCGCAATTGATGAAAATGTCAGGAAATGAACCACTTTTGGTTGAAGACAAAACTTTCTACGACATTTTAGTTGAACAGCTTACCGCCAAAATCAATTTTTCGCAACTTCCAAATATATTTGCTTTTGTGGCAGGAACCATCGGTGAACTTTTCATCGGGTTCTTTTCCGTTTCATTTATTACTTTCTTCTTTTTGAAAGAAAAAAGTATGGTGCGCGAAGGGATTTTATTAATCGTTCCAACCGAACTGGAAGAAAAAGTTTCACACATTCTCGACTCTATATCGTACCTGCTGAGACGCTATTTTGTTGGAATTATTCTTGAAGTTTTTATGGTTATGCTGCTCGATACGGTGGGGCTAACGCTAATCGGGTTAAATTTTAACCATGCAGTAATCATCGGCTTTTTATGCGGATTGTTTAATGTAATTCCATACCTGGGCCCGTGGATGGGTGCTGTTTTAGGTTTGCTCCTTGGTGCAGCCCTGAACATAAATGCAGATTTTATGAGTGAAACACTTCCACTGCTCGGACTCATGACTATTGTTTTTATTTCGGTCCAGATTATTGATAATGTGCTGTTTCAGCCATTAATTTATTCAAGTAGTGTTAAGGCACATCCGCTCGAAATATTTTTAGTTATAATTGCAGCCGGAAGTTTAGCAGGAATTTTGGGTATGTTTCTGGCTATTCCAACTTATACAATAGTTAGGGTAATTGCCAAAGAGTTTTTTGTGAATATGAAGCTTGTAAGGAAGCTTACTGAAAACCTGGAACAACAGGAAAAAAATTAAAAAGCAATATTTTTTCTGTATATTAGGAACCTTTAAAGTTGAATTTTGTTAGGTATTATATTGAAAAAAACAAGCATAATTGTTATCATACTAAACTGATCAGAATGAAAAGATATTTCGATGTTGACGGAGGCAAATTTTTAATCCGGTTTACTATTTTTGTTTTTTCTTTCTTCTTATTTCATCCATTAATAATATTGGCAGAAACATCTGAAACGGTTGTTACAGGGGGACTTTCCAAACAAGACATCAATCGGGGAAAACGCTTTTTTATGGGACTACTACCTTTTGAAAGGAACCATGAATCATGTGTTTCCTGCCACTACATAAATGCCCCGGATACTTTAAACTGGAATCCATCGGCAATGGACATTGCGTTAAAATTCGCAGGAAAAGACACCGCAGCTTTCCGTCAGGTGGTTATGGAACCATCAGGAAGGGTGATGACGGCTTCGCATGTTAATTTCGACATTAGCAATGAAGATTTGCACACTATAAAAGTTTACCTCGACCACCTGGCAGTTACCGGGCCCGGCATGCAAAAACCAAGTATTAATCGTTTGCTGTTGTTCCTGTTGTTAGGAGTTTTAATCACGTGGGCGCTGCTCGACCTGATTTTCTTTAAAAAAGTAAAGTACAAATTTATTCCTGTACTCATTTTTATCGGGGCGTTTGGCTACCAGCTCAGCATGTTGTATGAAGAAGCGGTGAAACTTGGCAGAAGCCAGTATTACCAGCCCGACCAGCCCATAAAATTTTCGCACAAGGTACACGCCACCGACAATCAGATTGACTGTATGTATTGTCACCACACGGCACCCGAATCGAAAACAGCCAATATTCCTTCCACTGAATTATGTATGAATTGCCACATTGTGGTGCGCGAAGGAACACATTCAGGCCGGTTCGAAATTGATAAACTGGTGCAGGCTCATGATGAAGGGCGTTCTGTGGAATGGGTTCGCATTCACCATCTTCCCGACCATGTTTTCTTTTCGCATGCCCAGCATGTTGGCGTCGGAAAACTCGATTGCGCACAATGCCATGGCGAAGTGGAACAAATGCATATAGTACGGCAGGTTAACGACCTTTCCATGGGTTGGTGTTTGGAGTGCCATCGTGAAACACAAGTAGATTTTGTTGACAACGATTATTATAAAACATTTGAAGCATTGCATAAAGAACTGGCAAGCGGGAAAAAAGATTCCATTGTTGCCGCCGACATTGGCGCCAACGATTGTGCAAAATGTCACTACTAATTTTAAATGAGTTAATTCTGTCACGGTTCAAAATATAAACTGATGAGTGAAGAGAACAAATACTGGCATATTCTGGAAGAATTTGAGCCAATAAAAGATGTACGGAACCCAAAAGGCCGCGAGGAGGTGGTTAGTCCAACATCGAGAAGAAATTTCCTTAAAGTACTGGGACTTGGAACAGCCTCCGCCGCATTGATTGCCTCTTGTAAACGACCTGTTGAAAAAGCAATTCCATATTTTATTAAACCTGAAGAAATTACACCGGGGAAAGCTGCCTATTATGCATCGTCGTACTTTAATCAAAACGAATTTTGCAATGTTCTGGTGAAAGTGCGCGACAACCGGCCCATTAAACTGGAACCTAACCCGAAATCGGTAATTACACCCAACGGAACCAGCGGCCGTGTGCAGGCTTCGGTGCTCGATGTTTACAATATAAACCGGTATCAACACCCGAAAAAAAACAGGGAAACCATAGACTGGGAAACAGCCGACAGTGAAATTGTTTCCCAATTGCGACAACTGGCTAATGAAGGAAAACCTGTTATACTGCTTACCCCGACCATCATAAGTCCTTCAACAAAAAAACTGATTAGCGAATTTACTCAAACATTTAATGCTGAATGGCATCAGTACGACGCCATACCCATGGACGGTTGGCGTGAAGCCAACAATCGTGTTTTTGGTACCAATTCGCTACCTGAATATCATTTCGAAAAAGCTGACTGTATTGTTTCTGTAGGTTGTGATTTTTTGGGAACCTGGCTTTCGCCGGTTGAGTTTTCCGGACAATATTCCAAACGGCGTGATTTATTTAACGGAGATGGTAATCTGACCAAACATTACCAGATTGAAGCAGGCATGTCGCTTACCGGTTCCAATGCCGATATGCGTATCCGTGCTGAGCGGGCAGATTATGGCCGCATTCTGGCTTACATTTACAATCAGATGGCAAGCCAAAAAGGTGTGAGCTCCAACGATGCACCAACACCTCCGCAGGAAATTACCCAAAAACTGGATAAAGTTATTTCAGATCTTGCCGCCAGCGAAGGCAAATCACTGGTAGTTTGTGGCGATAATAATCCTGACTACCAGGTTCTGGTAAACAACATTAACCAATTACTGGGAAATGTTGGGAACACCATTTTATTTGAACGGACTTACAATCATTTTCAGGGTTCAGAAAAAAGCCTCGAAACATTGCTGAATTCAAATCCGGGAGCCGTGATAATTTGGGATGTGAACCCGGTTTACAATCATCCCGAATCAGATAGAATTAAGGCAGCAATAGAAAAAGCACCACTTTCGGTTGCGATCAGTGCATTGCCTGATGAAACCACAGAGTTGTGTCAATACATTTTACCATCACCCGGCTACCTCGAATGTTGGGACGATGCAGAATACAAATCAGGTGTAGTTTCGGTGCTGCAACCCACCCTTCACAAACTGTTCGATGCACGCCAGGCGCAGGAATCGCTTTTAGCATGGCTGGGCGATGAAACCAGTTGGCGCGACACCATAAAAAACACCTGGACAGCTGACTATTTTCCGTTGCAAAACGAACAAAACGATCCTGACCGTTTTTGGGTGGAAACCCTCAAAAAAGGGGAACTGGTGGTGGATGCAACTCCGGTTTCTGTTTCCTTAAATTCAAATGAAATTGAAAGTTCAATACAAAAAATAAATACAGAAAAACAGGCCGATGGGATTACAGTTGAACTTTTTGAAAACATCAACATCGGCACCGGGCATGGTCCGTTAAATCCGTGGCTGCAGGAAGTTCCCGATCCGGTTACCCGGATTGCCTGGGACAATTACGCTTCGGTTGCACCGTCGGTTGCCAGGCAAATGGGTATCCAAAACGGGGATATAGTTCAACTTGGAAACCTGACCATTCCGGCATTCGTTCAGCCGGGACAGGCAGAAAAAACCATCAGTATTGCAGTAGGTTACGGCCGGAAAAAAGGAATTCCTGAAGAACTGATAACAGGTGTAAACGCTTACCCGCTTGCAAAAGTGAAAAACGGTTTCAGACTATTTACTTCTTCAGGGTTAAATTTGACCAAAACCGGGGGACACGAAGAAATGGCATTAGTACAAGGGCATCAGTCCATGGAAGGCCGTCCGATTGTCCGGGAATCTACTTTGGACAAATGGAAGGAAAATCCGGCAGCCGGGAACGAACTTCATGAAGAAATTAAACATCACCATACCACTTTGTATGAGAAGCATGAATACAAAGGTCACAAGTGGGGAATGGCCATCGACCTGAATAAATGTATTGGTTGCAGCGCTTGTGTGCTGGCTTGTAACACCGAAAACAACATTCCGGTAGTGGGCAAAAAAGAAACTGCACGTCATCATGAGATGCACTGGATTCGGATTGACCGCTATTACAATGGTGAAGAGGAAAACCCTGAAGTTGTCCGCCAGCCTGTAATGTGCCAGCACTGTGACAATGCACCCTGCGAAAATGTTTGTCCGGTAGCTGCTACCAACCATTCCAGCGAGGGGCTGAACCAGATGGCCTACAACCGTTGTATTGGAACGCGTTACTGTAATAACAACTGTCCTTACAAAGTGCGTCGTTTCAACTGGCTGGATTATACCGGTGCCGACGCCATTCCAAACAACCGGTTCGACCCGGCCAATATGACGCTTGATTTAAGCCGCATGCGCCATAATCCGGATGTAACGGTTCGTGCAAAAGGAGTTATTGAAAAATGTTCGTTCTGTGTACAACGTATTCAGGAAAAGAAACTTACAGCTAAAAACGAGGGACGCCAACTGGAAGATGGAGAACTGCAACCGGCATGTCAGCAAGCCTGCCCGGCAGATGCCATCGTTTTTGGCGATTTAAATGATCCCAACAGCAAAGTTTCAAAAATGATGAAAGACCCGAGAAACTACCACTTGTTGGAAGAGTTGCATACTTTGCCAAGCGTAGGATATTTGACAAAAATCAGAAATAAAAGCTAAAACTAACACCTTAAGATGATGCATGTATCACCGGTTAGAGAGCCATTAATTAACGGAGAAAAAAGTTACAGCGACATTACTAATGATGTAATGGCGCCCATAAAAGCCAAACCCGGAAAACTCTGGTTTGCCGGGCTGACAGTTTCTGTTATTGTAATGCTTATAGGATTTGCCATGATTGGTTACACCGTTTGGTTTGGAATTGGAACATGGGGTGTTAACCGTACCATTGGCTGGGGATGGAGTATCACCAACTTTGTTTGGTGGGTAGGTATCGGTCATGCCGGTACTTTTATTTCCGCCATTCTGTTGTTATTCCGGCAAAAATGGCGAACCAGTATTAACCGGTCAGCCGAAGCCATGACGATTTTTGCAGTGATGTGTGCCGGGATTTTCCCGCTCATCCACATGGGGCGTTTGCCGCTGGGATTTTTTATCTTTCCCTATCCTAATACCCGTGAATTATGGGTAAACTTCAATTCACCGCTATTATGGGACGTGTTTGCCATAACCACTTATTTTCTCGTGTCGTTGCTTTTCTGGTACTTTGGACTCATTCCCGATTTAGGTACTATCCGCGACCGCATGAAAACATTGTGGAAGAAAAAGGTATATAATTTTTTAAGTTTCGGTTGGAAGGGTTCGGCACGCCACTGGCATCGCCACGAATCCATGAGTTTAATACTGGCTGGTTTGGCAGCTCCTCTTGTACTTTCGGTGCACACCATTGTTAGTTTCGACTTTGCCACATCTGTAATTCCAGGGTGGCACACTACCATATTCCCGCCTTATTTTGTGTCGGGAGCGGTATTTTCGGGGTTTGCCATGGTGCTTACCCTGATGATTGTCACCCGAAAAGCGCTTAACCTGCAGGAATACATTACTGTTGGACATGTTGAATCGATGAACAAGGTAATTATTGCTACAGGTTCAATCGTTGGAATAGCCTATATTACTGAATTATTTATGGCCTGGTACAGCGGTGTGGAATACGAACGCTATGCGTTTATGAACAGGGCGCTGGGGCCGTATGCATGGGCTTACTGGATTATGATGACGTGCAACGTGATTTCCCCGCAGTTGCTGTGGATTAAGAAGTTGCGCCGGAACCTCGCATTCACTTTTGTGCTGTCAATTTTCATAAACATTGGAATGTGGTTTGAACGTTTTGTAATTGTAGTTACTTCACTGCATCGCGATTACCTGCCTTCAAGCTGGTCGATGTATAAACCTACTATCGTGGAAGTTGCCATTTACATGGGAACTTTCGGCTTGTTTTTCACCCTGTTTTTCATTTTCATCAGGGTATTTCCGGTTATTGCCATGGCTGAAGTGAAATCAGTAGCCCGTTCTTCTGCCCGGAAATTTCTGGGAAAACCGGTAAAAAAACAAAAAACAAAAAATCAGTAGTTATGGGAGCAATAATTTACGGACATTTTACCGATGAGCTGGAACTGCTGGATGCAGTAAAAGAACTGAAAGACAAAGGAATTCGAATTGCAGATGTACGTACTCCTTTTCCGGTGCACGGCCTGGATGCCGCATTAAAATTTCCCCGGTCGCATTTACCCAAAGTTGCTTTTGTTGCCGGTGTAATCGGAGGATCGCTTGGATTACTTTTTCAGGTTTGGGTTTTTACCAAAGGCTGGCCACTTAATATTGGCGGAAAGCCGCATTTGTCTTTACCCTCTTTTGTTCCGGTAACCTTTGAACTAACCATTCTTTTTGCTGCTTTTGCAATGGGAATTGCATTTCTTCTGCGGTCGAACCTGGGGCCCGGAAAAATTCCGGATATTCTGGATGAAGAGGTTACCAATGATCATTTTCAGGTAATTCTCACCGTAAAAAACAATAGTCTTTCAGAAGTTGAACTTGCCGAAGCACTGGCAGCTACCGGTGCACTCGATGTAAAACAAGTAAATGAAGAGAAATGATGAAAAAACAAAATATACCGGAACCGGTTCCATTTAAATTTGGAAAAAAACTGAAAACATATCTCGGAATTGCAGCAGGTGTTGGTTTGCTTGCCCTTTTAATTGCAGTTTTTTTACAGCAGTTGCCATCGGAACGAATCTGGGCCAATTTGTGGATGAATGCGCTTATGTTTTTGTTTCTTGGCCTGGGAGCACTTTTCTTTTGGACGGTAAATACGTTAGGCGAATCCACCTGGCAAATCAACATTCAACGCATTATGGAATCGATGGGTTTAACCATTCCGTTTGCCGTTATCCTTTTTATTGTTGCTTTTCCGGGGTTGAAAGATTTGTTTGAGTGGACCCACACCGAACACCTCGACAAAATTTTACAGAAAAAAGAAGCCTATCTGAATTTTCCATTTTGGTTGTTTCGGTTTGCCGTTTATTTTGGATTGTGGAGCTTCTTTGCCTTTTACCTGCGAAAAATATCGGTAAAAAACGACTTTGAACCTTATGAGAAGTTTCTTGCGCGCCTGCGGGCAACTTCGGGGTGGTTTATGGTTATTTTTGCCATAACCAGTTCCATGGCTGCCTGGGACTGGCTCATGTCTATCGACGCGCACTGGTTCAGCACGCTCTACGGCTGGTACATTTTTTCCGGAATGTTTGTCTCTGCGGTTGCCGTAATTATTCTTATTACCATTGCTTTCCGGCATTTTGGAATTTTGCCAAACGTAAATGCCGAACATTTGCACGATTTGGGAAAATATTTGTTCGGGTTCAGTATTTTCTGGGCGTATTTATGGATTAGCCAGTACCTGCTGATTTGGTACAGCAACATACCTGAAGAAACTGTATATTATGTGGAACGTGTAAACAATTTCGGAACCATTTTCTATGTAAATGTTATAACCAATTTCCTGTTCCCGTTTCTGGCACTTATGACACGCGGAGCCAAACGACAGCAATTATATCTGGCTATAGTAGCTGTAATTGTGCTGATGGGCCATTACCTTGATTTATACCTGGCCATTATGCCGGGAGCGGTCGGCCGGGAAAATGCATCCATCGGCTTGCTGGAAATTGGATTGCCATTTTTTTACCTGGCAGCATTTCTGACCTTGTTTTTTATCTTTTTTGAAAAAGCGAAACCCGTACCCGAGAATCATCCTTATTTTATTGAAAGTTCAGACTATGAAAATATTTAAGCTTAATAAACATTGGATTGGCGTTTTTTCGGCAGTTATACTGCTTGCATCCTGCGACCATAACCGGAACGAACCCGGCTGGAGTTTTTTTAACGACATGGAACATTCGCAGGCTTATGAAACCTGGAGCGAAAATCCCAACCTCCCGGAAGGGAAAACCATGACCAGCCCGGTGGAGGGTACAGTGGCCATTCATGAATATGCTTTTGGATTTGTAAAAACGCCTGAAGATGAATTAAAAGCCGCTTCTCTCGAAAACCCCCTGTCCGGCGAGTTCAATTTGGAGCACGCAAAACTTAGATATGAACAATACTGCATTATTTGCCACGGCGAAAAAGGCGACGGACAAGGTCACCTGTTTAAAAGTGGGAAATACCCAATTCCACCTGCCAGTTACAAAGCCGAACGCGCCATGCAAAAAACCGACGGGCAATTGTTCCACAACATCAGGGTTGGTTTTGGTGTGATGGGCGCTCACGGGCCACAACTTTCGGTGGAAGATACGTGGCAGTTGGTGAACTATATCAGGTACCTGCAGTCTCAGGAGGTTGAATAAAATTCCGCGTTTATTGCCCTGTTCCGAAACCAAATTCATCTATTTGAGGCTTCCGTCTAAGATTCCTCCACCTTTTCAACCGGAATTTTTTTGCCGATGAAATAGTCAATCAGGTTACTCATCAGTTTAACCTTTTCCGGACCATCTTTTACCTGTTCAACCAGTTTAAATGACAGGAGCGTGTTTTGCAGATCAATTAAGTCGTTGTGGTAAGATTTTAGTTGTTTTACCGTACGGTTGTACAAATAGAAAAATACACCTGAAATGAACTCTGTAATAATACCTGAAATGCCGCTCAGGTAGGCAATATTCATTTTTTCACCGTGACCAAAATAACCCAGCACAATTCCGGTTACAATTAGCAAAAAGCCAACCACGCCAACCATTAATGAGAAACTAAAACTCAGAAATGAATAGCATTTTACTTCATCGTAGTATTCTTCAAGCCGCGTAACATTTAGTTCAATCAGCTTGTTGATATAATCTTCCGGTTCTTCTGTTTCTGAGAACCCCAGTAAAAGGTCAATTTTACTTTCGTTTTGCTGAATTTTTTCTTTGTTCCTGGTAGCTTCTAAATGAACATAAATACCAAAAAAAATTAAAAAAAGTACAATAATCCACAAAAATACAAGCAACCAAACGGGCAGTAACAAAACGCTCTAATGATGCAACAATACAAAAGTGAGGGGAATAATAGCAAATATTACACAACCAACCACCTGGTTCCTAAGATCTTCCTTTCTGGACTCAATTTTCAGATTCTCGTTCCTTAAACTCTGAATTTTATATCCCTGAAGCGCTGTTTGACCCTCCAAATAATCTTTCATAAAATGCTCATTTAATTGTGGAATTCTTTAGTCAACTCAAATCGATAACCTATTTGCAATGTACGGCATTCATTTATTAAAAGCAACATCTGTTTTACCTTTGCCTATTTAATAAAGTTGATTTTTTTTGTTGATTCAATGATATATGTTTTGAATTGACAAAATATGGTTTCAGATAATATACTTTTTAACCTAAGGTTTAGTTTCTACTGAGACTGTTATCCATTAACGGTTTACACATTCTTTGACTTTAGCTTAACTATTAATTCTCTAAATAATAATATGATTAAAAGAATTATTAGAATTACTATAATCTCTCGAATTGTTTTAAAAAAGTCATGCTTTTTATATTTTTCAATAAATTGCCACGGAGATAATAATGTTATTTCACTTAAATTGTATTGATTGTTTATTGATTCTATGTTATTAAATTTTTGAACTTCTGCATTGTCCGTTATTACAAAATATTCTTTTGTTGAATTTGAAAAACAAATAATTATATTAGAAATTCTGTTTATTTTTGAAATTGAGGTAATTATTTTTTCATAATCATCATTTGTCTTTTTTAAGAGACTATAATTTGAAAAATAATCAACTTTTTCTAAATATAAGGAATCTGACAATGGATACAAGTCTTGTGGCAAATCAATCCATTTTTTCATCACGAACAAAAAAGATAATAGAAGTAATAAACTTAAAGTAAATAATAATAATCTTTTCATTTTGCTATTTTTTTTTAAGGCTGCCTCGAAATAAGATAAATATGTATTGTAATGATAAATACACAGTTTTTATTTCATATTCAAGGCAGCCTTTATTGTGTTATAATTGCATTATAACTGAAATTGCAGAAGCTCCTGCATAAGCAATGGCCCCTCCAAACGGAGTTGCAGTCATTGACCCAACTACTCCGGCAACACAATCACAGCCCAAAACCTTCCACCAATTAACTGCCTGGGCAGATTTCAAATTATCAGTATTTAGATATTGAATCCCATTCAGACCTCCTTCTGATTCCGGTGCCCAAAAAGTCGCAGAATTTTTTGCTACTGAAAGATGGGAAAAATACGCATTTAATTCAGTGCCTGAAAATTGGTTTTCAGCTTCAAGTTCCTTTTGAGTAAGAATCGATAACAATTCATTAAGTTCATAACCTTTCGTAAGAATATCAAGAGTTTCTTTTATTTTATCTTTTAATTCTTCTGATACATCATAACTGTCAACCCAAGAATATAAATCAAGTTCTTCAATTGATTCAGGAAAACCAGGAATCTCATCCAGGCTGGTTGAAACACTTTTTAATTGATTTTCCCCTGAGTACTTTATAGAAAGAATTCTCTCAATAGTTTGTTTTATAGATTTTTTTGCTGGAATCTCATCCAAATTTTCAAGAATGTATTTTAAATCTTCATTGTGCCGAACACCAATATGTTCCATTGGATTTTTAAATTCTACTTCCTTGGGAGACATTTCATTTTTTTGACAACTCATTGATATAATTATCAATATTATAAGCATTATTTTTTTAATGACATTTGAATTTAATGATAATATAATTGGCAAAGTTTCCAACTTTTACAAATGCCAATTTGCAAAAGTCGCTCCCGGATGGTAGTTTTGTACGGGTGGTTTTCAAAACTGCCTGCCCTGTGAAATTTATTTTGTATTTTACGGGGCCTGCCTCCCCGGGCCGGGAACAAAGTAACGCGTGAGACTGCTCCCGGGGAGGCTTACCCAATGAACTTGTTTTTACCGGTTAATTGCAGGTATTTTGATATGTTGATTTGTTTATAATTTGTTTGTGTGGATACCATTTCGTAGTGAGAGAGAAAAGTAGCAGTGACTTTTTCAGGTGCCTTCCCCTCTCTGAAAAATTCAAAATAGGGAGGGAAACAGAAAAGGGGTACAAGTGGTATTAAATATTTTAACGGCTTTAACATTTTGGCTTTGCCTGCTTACGGGTCCCATAAAAGGGGCCTGTTTTTGGTTTTATTTTGTTATACAATTTACACCATAAAATTTAACGATGCAACCCCGATTAACATGCACAAAAAAATTCGCCACATAAGAGACTGAATGACACCGAAATAACCGCGACAATTTTTTACATGTTATATAACATACAAAAATGAGGGTTACCTTTTGGGCTTTTTCGGAATATTTAAAATTAGGATCTTCACAAAATAAGGTTTTTCCCCTTTTCGGAAAGTGATTATGGCCGTCAATTCTTTTTTTCCTGGTTCAGATAACCATAACTTAATTTGTCAATTTTTATAAACCTTATGAAAAAGCCCAACTGGTAAACAGTTTCGATTTTGTCTTCGCTTTTGCTGTTCGACCGGTTCAACGGGTTCTTGTGGTTCGTTGCATTTTCCGCATCATAGTAAGATTTCAGTATTTACAATCTGGATAGAAATACCCACCATAAAATGACACCATCATCGAACAGATGATGGCAACACTATAAAAATGTATCGTTTTATTAAAACTTTTTGTTTAGAAAAACACTTATACTGGATAAAATATTCTATTTTTGTCCAGTACAATGGAATTAATGATTAAAAATATAATAATTCAACAAAAAGAAGAGCGAGACATATTGCTTAACCTAAAGTATGTCAACCGGTTAAAAGAAAATTTCATTGCTGAATATCTCAATACAGGACTGATAAAACTTATCACCGGGCCTCGAAGAGCAGGTAAATCAGTACTGGCACTACAGTTACTCAAAAATAAAACGTTTGCATACCTCAATTTTGACGATGATTTACTTTTAAAAAATTTTGATGAAAATGGTGTTATCCAAACCTTAAATGAGGTTTACACCGGTTATGAATACATACTTCTCGACGAAATACAAAATCTGCCCAATTGGGAATTGTGGGTTAATAAATTATATCGCCGGGGAGCAAATCTCGTGATTACCGGATCTAACTCAAAACTTCTTTCGCATGAATTAGCATCGGCTCTTACCGGAAGGTTTGTTCAAATTGCTGTCTTTCCTTTTAGTTTTGCCGAAGTAATACAGGCTCGGAATTTAATTACACCAGGCGAAAATGAAATTACCCCCACCCAAAAAGGGAACATACTCAATTTGCTGGCAACTTACCTGCAGAATGGAGGGTATCCTGAAACCATTTTAAATCCGTCCATATCAAAAAATTATTTAAGCTCACTTTTTGACTCCATCCTTCTAAAAGATATACTAAAACGTTTCCGTATTCGTCAAACGCAGCAGTTTTATGATTTAGCAAACTACCTGCTTGCAAATTACACCAATCCATATACATCAAACCAGCTTAAAACCGAATTGAATTTTAACAGTGTAACTACCGTTCAAAAATTTATAGATTACCTGGAAGAGCCATATCTGTTTGTAAATTTAACACGTTTCTCCACCAAAATAAAAAACCAGCAAAAATCGCCACGTAAAGCTTACATTATAGATAATGGCTTTATCAGGGCCCGGTCGTTTGAACTATCACCCAATTTTGGCAGACTACTTGAGAATCTCGTATTTGTTGAACTGCTCCGACGAAATTACCGACCCGGGTTGGATTTATTTTATTATCATACCCGTAATAACCGGGAGATTGATTTTATTTTACGGAAAGGCCATAAGACCGAACAATTAATTCAGGTATGTTACGATCTGTCTCATCTGAAAACATTAAAACGCGAAATCAATGCACTGAAAGAAGCTTCTGATGAACTTTCTTGTAACAGATTGCTTATTATTACATGGGATAAAGAAGAAATAATTGAAAGCAACGGTTTAAGAATTGAAGTAACACAGGCTTTAAACTGGTTGCAAAACATTCATATTCAGAAATAAATCCGGTAGTTAAACAGCGGAAAAAAACCCAACTGATAAACAGTTTCGATGGCATCTTTCCTTTTACTGAACGATTGGTTCAGCGGGTTTTTGTGGTTGGTTATGTTTTCCACATAAAATTCCCATAGCTGCGAAACCTTTTTCCCATCCTTGCGGAACCCGATTTTTACATCGGCTTTTACGTAATCGGGAAACTGCTGTGAATATGCCTGGTCGTAATGATATTCGGTGCCAAATGGTTCGTTTGTGCTTCGCGAAGCTTCGATATCGATTGGAGTGTAACGTTTGCCCCCGGCCCAGGTCAGCCGGGCATCGAAAACAAGGATTGACGTGCTGTTTATCGCAAACTCCCTGCCGGCCAAAGCATTAAAAACAAAATTCCCGTTAAATGCGGTATTTCGTTTAACCCCGTCGCTCCCGGTATATTTCGAGTCGAAAAGGGAAAGGGTTGTCAGAAAATAGTAATTTTTATGGTAGAATTTTTCCAGTGTAAATTCCACGCCGTAATTCCAGCCTTCGCCGCCGTTAAACATATTGTCGCGGGTGTTCAGGCCCCAGTTTGCCCCTGTATTCAAAAGGCTGAAACAGGAAGGCTTTTTCTCCACCGGCACATCGAATAAATACTGGTAATAAGCTTCTGTTTTAAACCGCAGGTGTTGCGAAAGCAACGCATCGAAACCAAGAACCATGTGGTGTGTTTTGGTAAACCCAAGGTTTTTGTTGGTTAACACAATTTCGCCCTGACTGGCAACCGATTCGATAAAATAAGTGGCCATCGACTGTACTTTTGAATGTTTTCCGTAACCAAAATTCAGACTGGTGCCCGGGCTTGTTTTCCAACTGGCCCCAAACCGGGGTTCAACAGAAAACCGGTCGTTCAATCCAAAATACATCAAATGAATGCCCGGCTTAATTTCGAATTGATCGGAAAATTTATAAACTGCATGGGAATAAGTCTGGTAAAGGTTTGGGCCTTCAAAAACCGCTTTTTTGTTGTTAAGCCAGTACTCCCATCTGTTGTCATTTTCCTTCCAGCTTTTGGAATTGAGCCGGTAACCAAACCGGTCGATTGTAAAACCTGATCGGGCCGACAATTTCCGGCTGAATTTCCGGTTCAAAATATACCTGAACGAAAAACGGTCTTCCAGGTTGTTTTCGCGGTACGATGGGGCAGGTTCCTCTCCCGGGTCAAACTCATCCAGGTCAGTAAAACCGTTTTGATTGACGTAAGAAAAAACAACCTTACTGTATGTGTTTTCGTTATGAAAACGTACCATATTGACCCCGGTAGCCAGCGAATTGGATCCGTTTTCCAGGTTCATTCCTTCGTTGGTATAAAGGTCGGCAGAGTTATCCTCGCTGTCGAGCATGGAAATGGAGCTTTTTCCGGCAAG
Source organism: Mariniphaga sp. (assembly GCA_019429205.1). Lineage (GTDB taxonomy): Bacteria > Bacteroidota > Bacteroidia > Bacteroidales > Prolixibacteraceae > Mariniphaga. The sequence continues at coordinate 45,542 of JAHYIT010000005.1, forward strand.
GCCGAACCAACTTATTTTCCCCTTTTTTGTTGGGAAATTCATTTTAAAACTTAAATCCTGGTATTTTGGAATGCCCGATGTGCCGAAGCTGATGCCAAACATATCGAAAATCTGCAACGTGGAATACCGGTAGTTGGCCAGAAAAGAACTTTTACTTCCCTTTTTAAACGGTCCTTCAGCGCCCAGTTCAAAACCGTTAAAGCCAACCTGTTTCAAAAATTCATATTTTTCGTTGTTCCCCTCCCGCATTTTCAAATCAAAAACACCTGAAAATACATTGCCGTACTCAGCCGGGAAAGCGCCCGTGAAAAAATCGGAATTCCGGAGGGTGTTGTTGTTCAGCATCCCCACAGGTCCGCCGGTAGTTCCCGACGCCGCAAAGTGGTTGGGATTGGGAATATCCACATCGTCCAGGCGCCACAAAATGCCGCCGGGTGTATTTCCTCTAACAATGATGTCGTTTCTTGAATCGTTGGCGCCTGACACGCCGGCAAAATTGACGGCCATACGCGCCACATCTTCACGGGTGCCGGCATAACGGCCTGCCTCCTCAACAGTAAAAGTACGCGCACTCACACTGGCCATCTGGTTCAATGCCAAATCTTTCCGGTAATTGCCCACCACCACAACCTCTTCTGTAACTTCCACCCTCTCCTCCAGTTCAATCAAAAGCAAAGTCTCGCGGCCTGAATTCACAATCAGGTTATTTACCAGCCCGTTGTGATAACCGATGAAACTCACCAAAATGCTTTGCCTTCCCACCGGCACATTTGGTATGCGGAACTCTCCATCCTGATTAGTTGCAGTGGCTTTAAACGGTTCGGAATTCAATAAAACAACATTAGCCCCCGGCAATGGAATTTGAGTTTGCTGATCAACCACTTTTCCCCTTATGGTTTGCTGTAGAACACCAGATTCCTGAGAAAAAGAAGTTAACTGCAACAGGAACAGCAAGAGAAATATTTTTGGTTTTTTTAACAGCATAGCAAAATTTATTAACGAACAATATTAGTAACGATTCAGGTTATTCAATTAATTTTTTCGACAAATAAAGGCAATATTCCAGTGAATTAAGAATAAACCTGTAATTTGCAATTGTTAATTTATACCCATAAAAAAACGTTTGAAATGGAATTTTTCAGTGCAAAAAATGTAAACAAAGTATTTTCAAACACACGGGCATTGTCTGATGTGAGTATTTCGGTGAACGAACAAAGCATTTTCGGATTGCTTGGCCCGAACGGGGCAGGGAAAACCACGCTCATTCGTATCATCAATCAGATTACTGCGCCCGATGATGGCGAACTGTTTTTGGAAGGAAGAAAAATGCGGCAATCGGATGTTGCGCTTATAGGTTACCTCCCTGAAGAACGCGGTCTTTATAAAAAAATGAAAGTGGGCGAACAGGCCATTTACCTGGCGCAATTGAAAGGAATGACCAAAAAAGACGCCGTAAAAAACCTGAAAAACTGGTTTGAACGGTTTGAAATGGTGGACTGGTGGAATAAAAAAGTGGAAGAACTTTCGAAAGGAATGCAACAGAAAGTTCAGTTTGTGACCACAGTGGTGCATAAACCCAAGCTGCTGATTTTTGATGAACCTTTCAGCGGGTTCGATCCCATAAATGCCAACCTGCTGAAAAGGGAAATTCTTCAGCTTCGAAACGACGGTTCAACCATCATTTTTTCCACCCACAATATGGGTTCGGTGGAAGAATTGTGCGACCATATTGCGCTCATCAACAAATCAGTAAAAATTGTTGACGGACCCACAGATGAAATTCGCCAAAAATATAAATCCAACATTTTCGAAATTAAATATAAAGGCAATTTTCAACTGGTTGATAAAGCATTGGGCCGAAATTTTAAAATTCTGGAACATACTGAATCAGAAAAAGAAAACCACTTGCAGGTGCAATACCTGAACGGAGATTCAAATAACGACCTGTTACAGGCTATTATGCCGGCGGCAGAAATTCTTTCATTCGAAGAGATTATCCCAAGTATGAACGATGTGTTTATTAAAGCTGTGAACGAATCCAACAATCAAACAAAAAATGCAAAAAATGAATAAAACGATATTAATACTTCAGCAGGAATATTTAAAACGGGTAAAGAAAAAATCTTTTATTATTCTGACACTTTTGGTCCCCATATTATTTGTGGGGATGTTTGCTTTGATAATTGCACTTTCGGTTCACGACGACAAACAGGAACGGACCATTGCCGTTTTCGATGAATCCATCCTTTTCCTGGGTGAGTTGGAAGAAGAAGAATTTACCAGGTATCATTTTATTCCGAAAGCCGAATACGAACAGTTAAAATCAAATATCAGGGAATCTGAATTTTATGCCCTGCTTTATATTCCCGAGCATATTTATACCAGCAATTCGGCCCAGCTTATTTCGGAAAAGCAGGTACCAATTGAGTTATCTGAGCAGATTTCAAGAAAATTAAGCCGGTTTTTAGAAAACAGTAAACGGCAAAAAATTATTGAAGAAATCGGGATTGATGATTTGGAGGAGCGTCTTGCAGGTACGCGCACTTCAATAAAGTTAAATACACTAAAAGTTACGGAAACCGGCGAGGCTAAAAAAAGCTCCTCAGGGGTAGCTTTTGTCGCAAGTTACGCCATGGGGTTCATTATCTACTTTTTTGTATTTATGTATGGCGCCATGGTTATGCGCAGCGTAATGGAGGAAAAGAAGAACCGCATTGTTGAAGTGATTATTTCATCGGTAAAACCGTTCCAGCTGATGTCGGGAAAAATAATTGGCACGGCACTGGTTGGACTTACACAAGTGGCTATTTGGGTGTTGTTGGGAGTTGTTGGAATAGTGGTTGCACAAAGTTTTTTCACACCAGAATCGGCACAGCAAATGAGTCAAAGCCTAATGGAAAGCAGGCAGGGAATGGGCCCCAACATGCAGCAAATGGACAGCCAAAACCAGGTAACAGAAGTCCTGGAACTTATCGGAAACCTGAACATTCCACTCATCCTGTTTGCTTTTGTCTTTTATTTTCTGGCAGGCTATCTCATGTACAGCTCTTTACTGGGCGCCGTTGGTGCAGCAGTTGACAACGATGAGGATTCGCAGCAAATGGTTTTTCCCATTACATTCCCACTAATCCTTTCCATCATGCTGCTGTTCCCCATTGCGCGGAACCCGGAAGGACCAGTGGCTTTCTGGGGCTCCATCATTCCGTTTACATCGCCGGTTGCCATGCTGGCCCGTGTGCCTTATGGTGTGCCGGCCTGGGAATTGCTGCTTTCCATGGCATTGCTCATTCTGGCAACAGTAGGCGCCATTTGGGTAGCAGCAAAAATCTACAAAACCGGCCTTTTAATGTACGGAAAAAAAGTGAGCCTGAAAGAACTGATTAAGTGGCTTACTTATAAGAGTTAATTTCACAATAATTTAAACGGGTATTTTTGTCTTTTTTAACAAAATTTATTTACATTGCACCCGAAATGAAAAACATGACATGCCCTATAATTGTTTGTTGTTGGGTTAACACACCCCGGAGAAGGCATGTTTATTAGCATAGAAAAGAATTGTAAAACCATAATTATAGCTTTCCCGGGTAACCAGGAAAGCTTTTTTATTTAACCGATTTTAAAATTAACAGATTATGAAAGTACAAAACATTTTGGAGACCATTGGCAATACACCCCACATCAGGGTAAACCGCCTCTACCCTTCTGACTATGAAGTTTGGGTAAAAATGGAAAAAGCCAACCCGGGAGGCAGCATAAAAGACCGGATTGCCCTCTCGATGGTTGAAGACGCGGAAGTGCGCGGAATTCTGAAACCGGGTTCAGTTATCATTGAACCCACTTCAGGAAATACAGGAATCGGGCTGGCACTGGTTGCTGCGGTAAAAGGCTACCGGCTGATTCTTACCATGCCGGAATCCATGAGTCTGGAAAGACGAAAAGTATTGATTGCATTGGGAGCCGAACTGGTGCTTACACCAAAAGAAAAGGGAATGAAAGGCTCCATTGCCAGGGCCGAAGAGTTGTCGAAGGAACTACCGGATTCCTGGATTCCAAACCAGTTCTCCAATCCGGCAAATATTGAAGCCCACCGGGAAAAAACTGCCATGGAAATTTTACACGATTTTCCGCAAGGTTTGGATTACCTGATTACCGGAGTTGGGACAGGCGGACATATAAGCGGAGTTGCTGAAGTTCTGAAAAAAGAATTTCCCAAGCTAAAAGTTTTCGCCGTTGAACCAGCCGAAAGCCCGGTAATAGCCGGAGGACAACCCGGCCCGCACAAAATTCAGGGCATTGGCGCAGGTTTTATTCCCGACAACCTGAAAACAGATCTTCTGGACGGAACAGTTCCCGTTACCCAGGAAGAAGCGTATGAATATGCCCAAAAAGCAGCCAAACTGGAAGGCATATTTGTGGGAATTTCATCAGGCGCCTCGTTTGCCGCAGTTGCCAAAAAAATTAAGGAACTTCCGAAAGGTTCCCGCATTTTAACCTTTTCTTACGACCACGGGGAAAGATACCTTTCGGTGGAAGGACTGTACTGAACTAAAAAGAGAGACCAGCAATCTGATCCCTCTTCTCCAGTATTTAAAAAACCTGTTTACGCCTGGGCGGTTGGACCGCCAAATGCCATGGGCGGCATTCCATTGCCCGGGCCAGGTTTTACATTCTTTATAGGTCCGTGAACGGCTTCAAACTTTTTAATGTTATCCTGCAAAGCAAACAACAACCGTTTGGCATGTTCGGGAGTAAGAATCACCCTCGATTTTACATTCGCCTTGGGAATTCCCGGCATGATGCGTACAAAATCGACGACAAATTCTGAACTCGAGTGCGTAATAACAGCCAGGTTTGAATAAATGCCCTGGGCTACTTCTTCACTCAATTCAATGTTTAACTGCTGTTGTTTTTGCTTTTTTTCGTCCATGTTTCTATTTTTTCATGTCAATTAACCTGTCGTATTCTTCTTTCGAACCCACAATCAGGTTTTTGTATTCTTTTAATCCGGTACCGGCAGGAATCAGGTGTCCGCAAATCACGTTTTCCTTCAGCCCGTCGAGGTAATCGGTTTTGCCGTTAATTGCAGCTTCGTTCAGTACTTTTGTGGTTTCCTGGAACGATGCAGCCGACAACCAGCTTCGGGTTTGAAGTGCAGCACGGGTAATCCCCTGCAGAATCTGGCTGGAAGTGGCAGGAATTGCATCCCTGGTTTCAACCAGTTTCTTATCTTTCCTCCGCAACTGAGAGTTTTCGTCCCTCATTCTTCGTGCAGAAATAATCTGTCCGGCTTTTAAACCTTCGGCATCGCCCGGTTCAACAACCACTTTTTTATTCCAAATCCAGTCATTTTCAGAAAGGAATTCATTCTTATCAACGATTTGTTTTTCGAGGAAACGGGTATCGCCCGGGTCTTCAATTGTTACTTTCCGCATCATTTGGCGTATAATAACCTCGTAATGCTTGTCATTGATTTTCACACCCTGCATGCGGTAAACATCCTGTACTTCATTAAGAATATACTCCTGAACCGCTGTAGGTCCTTTAATGGCCAGAATATCAGATGGTGTGGTAGCTCCGTCGGAAAGTGATGTACCAGCCCTGATGTAGTCGTTTTCCTGAACCAGAATTTGTTTTGAAAGCGGCACCAGGTACTTTTTCACATCATTGGTTTTTGAAGTAATGATGATCTCGCGGTTACCACGTTTAATTTTACCCAGTGAAACCTCACCATCAATTTCAGAAACCACAGCCGGGTTGGAGGGATTTCGCGCTTCGAAAAGTTCGGTTACACGCGGCAAACCACCGGTAATGTCGCCTGCTTTTCCGGCAGCCCTGGGTATTTTAACCAGAACTGTACCTGCTTTAACCGTTTGTCCCTGAGCCACAGAAATGTGACCACCCACAGGCAAGTTGTACGACCGAATCATCGTACCATCTTTGTCCATGATTTTCAGCGTCGGGTTTTTGGTTTTATCCCTTGTTTCAATAATCACTTTTTCGCTGTAACCGGTTTGTTCATCCGATTCTTCGCGGAAAGTAACATTTTCCAAGAGGTTTTCAAATTCAATTTTTCCATCGAATTCGGTAATAATTACTCCATTGAAGGGGTCCCATTCACAAATCAGTTTCCCTTTTCTAATCTCATCACCATTTTTAACATACAGTTTTGAACCGTAAGGAATGGAATGTGTAGAAAGCGGGATTTGTGTATTTTTATCAATAATCTTCAGTTCAGCCAACCGGCTAACAACTATATTAAAGGGTTTACCGTCATCTCCTTTGTTTTCAACTGCACGCAGTTCTTCAATTTCAATAAACCCGTCGTAACGGGCTTCCACGGTTGATTGAGCCGAAATGTTCCCGGCAATACCTCCAACGTGGAAAGTACGCAGCGTGAGCTGTGTTCCCGGTTCGCCAATCGACTGGGCAGCAATTACACCAACAGCCTCACCTTTTTGAACCATGTACCCGGTAGCAAGGTTTCGTCCGTAACATTTGGCACAAACGCCCACTTTGGATTCACAGGTGAGTACCGAACGGATTTCAACACTCTCAATGGGCGATTCGTCAATAGCGGCAGCAACATCTTCAGTAATAGCATCTCCTGATTTGATAATTAAATCGCCGTTTAACGGGTGATAAATATCATGCACTGAAGTTCTTCCAACAATACGTTCAGGTAGAGAAGCTACAATTTCTTCATTGTTTTTAATGGCTGTTGCCACCAAACCACGCAGTGTTCCGCAGTCGTCTTCAGAAATAATAACATCTTGTGAAACGTCAACCAAACGGCGTGTTAAGTATCCGGCATCTGCTGTTTTAAGAGCCGTATCAGCCAAACCTTTACGTGCACCGTGAGTTGAAATAAAGTACTCGAGTACCGAAAGGCCTTCCTTAAAGTTGGCCAAAATCGGGTTTTCAATAATCTGAGAACCGGTAGATCCTGATTTTTGAGGCTTGGCCATCAATCCCCTCATTCCGCAAAGCTGACGAATCTGCTCTTTGGAACCTCGGGCACCGGAGTCAAGCATCATATAAATTGAATTAAAGCCCTGCTTGTCGGTACTAATGGTTTTCATTACCGAATGGGTCAGTTTCGAGTTGGCATGAGTCCAGATATCGATAACCTGGTTGTAACGTTCGTTGTTGGTAATAAAACCCATATTGTAGTTGGCAATTACCTCTTCAACTTCCTCGTAGCCACTTTCAACAATGGTCTCTTTATCCTCAGGAATAATAACGTCGTCGATGTTAAACGACAAACCTCCGCGATAGGCCATGTGGTATCCAAGATCTTTGATGGCATCAAGGAATGCAACCGTTTCGGCATTACCACATCTTTTGAAAACGTCGGAAATAATAGTACGTAACGACTTTTTGGTAAGCAACTGATTAATATATCCCACTTTCCGCGGAACAAATTCGTTAAACAGTATCCGGCCAACTGTTGTTTCAATAATATGTTTGAAATATTCGCCGTTTTCATCCACATCTTCCACTTTTACCTTAATAATGGAGTGGAGCCCGACAGCTCTTTCTTCGTGTGCAATTTTTACTTCTTCGGGAGAATAGAACGTCATTCCTTCACCTTTTGAACCTTCACGTGGTTTGGTCATGTAGTACAAACCAAGAACCATGTCCTGAGATGGCACCTGAATTGGTGCACCGTTTGCAGGGTTCAACAGGTTATGCGAAGCAAGCATGAGCAACTGAGCTTCCAGGATGGCAGCATTTCCCAGCGGAAGGTGAACAGCCATCTGGTCACCGTCGAAGTCGGCGTTAAAACCGGTACATACAAGCGGGTGTAACTGAATGGCTTTCCCCTCGATCATTACCGGCTGAAATGCCTGGATGGATAGCCTGTGCAGTGTGGGTGCACGGTTCAGAAGAACCGGATGTCCTTTCAATACATTTTCCAGGATTTCCCAAACAACAGGGTCTTTGCGATCCACAATCTTTTTGGCTGATTTTACCGTTTTTACAATTCCTCTTTCAATCAGTTTCCTGATAACAAAAGGTTTGTAAAGTTCGGCAGCCATATCTTTCGGAATACCACATTCGTGAATTTTCAGCTTCGGACCTACTACAATAACCGAACGGGCAGAATAGTCAACACGCTTTCCGAGCAGGTTTTGGCGGAAACGTCCCTGTTTCCCTTTTAAACTATCGGAAAGTGATTTCAGTGCCCGGTTATTTTCAGTTTTTACGGCATTCGATTTTCTTGAATTATCGAAAAGCGAATCAACAGCTTCCTGCAACATTCGTTTTTCATTTCGAAGAATGACCTCAGGAGCTTTAATTTCAATCAGCCTTTTCAACCTGTTGTTTCGAATGATTACCCTGCGGTAAAGGTCGTTCAAATCTGAGGTGGCAAACCGTCCGCCATCCAGCGGAACAAGCGGCCTTAAATCTGGTGGTATTACCGGAACAACACGAACAATCATCCACTCGGGACGGTTCAGGTTTTTGCTTGCCCTGAATGCTTCCACTACCTGAAGACGCTTAAGCGCTTCGTTTTTCCTCTGCTGAGATGTTTCGGTATTTGCCTTGTGCCTAAGCGTAAAAGACAAGTCATCCAAATCAATCCTGCTCAGTATTTCATACAATGCTTCAGCTCCCATTCTTGCGATGAATTTATTTGGATCTTCATCATCAAGAATATGGTTATCCTTTGGCAGTGTATCAACAATATCGAGGTATTCTTCTTCGGTTAAAAAATCGAGTTCTTTTACCCCATCGGTTGCTTTAACACCTGCATTAATTACTACGTAACGTTCGTAATAAATAATAGCGTCGAGCTTTTTGGTTGGTAATCCAAGCAGATATCCGATTTTATTTGGCAGCGAACGAAAGTACCAGATATGTGCAACCGGAACTACCAGGGCGATGTGCCCCATACGTTCGCGGCGAACTTTTTTCTCGGTTACTTCAACTCCACAGCGGTCGCAAACAATTCCCTTGTAACGAATTCGTTTGTATTTACCGCAATGGCATTCGTAATCTTTCACTGGTCCGAAAATACGCTCGCAAAACAAGCCGTCTCGTTCTGGTTTATAAGTTCTGTAGTTTATTGTTTCGGGTTTCAAAACTTCTCCAAACGATCTTTCCAGAATTTCTTCGGGAGAAGAAAGACTGATCGAAATTTTTGAGAAACCACCTTTTGCTTTGTTATCTTTTCTGAATGCCATAATTCTAATTAAAAATCATTATAACAGAACCAAAATACAGGAAGAATGGAAAATTATTCCATCTTAATGCTGAGGCCAAGACCTCTGAGTTCGTGTAACAGTACATTGAGCGACTCGGGGATACCGGGTTGCGGCATGGGTTCACCTTTAACAATGGATTCATAAGCTTTGGCCCTTCCCATTACATCGTCAGATTTCACAGTAAGAATTTCCTGAAGAATATGAGATGCACCAAATGCTTCGAGTGCCCAAACTTCCATTTCCCCGAAACGCTGACCACCAAACTGTGCTTTACCACCCAACGGCTGTTGCGTAATAAGCGAGTATGGGCCAATTGAACGGGCGTGCATTTTATCCTCAACCATGTGCCCCAGTTTCATCATGTAAATGATGCCAACTGTTGCCTGCTGATCAAAAGGTTCACCTGTTTCACCATCGTAAAGTGATGTTTTGCCAAAACGGGGCAATCCTGCTTTGTCGGTATATTCCGAAATTTCTTCGAGTGAAGCACCATCAAAAATCGGGGTTGAAAATTTCAGTCCCAATTCTTTTCCGGCCCAGGCCAATACAGTTTCGTAAATCTGTCCCAGGTTCATCCTCGAAGGCACACCAAGCGGATTCAATACAATATCAACAGGTGTTCCATCAGCAAGGAACGGCATATCTTCCTGGCGAACAATGCGCGAAACAATACCTTTATTTCCGTGGCGGCCTGCCATTTTATCACCAATTGAAAGCTTGCGTTTTTTAGCGATAAAAATTTTCGCCAGTTGAATAATTCCAGCAGGCAGTTCATCGCCTATGGTAACATTGTATCTTTCACGTCTTGAAAAAGCTTCAGCTTCCTTGTGCTTCATGATGTAATTGTTTATTACCCTGAAGACCAAGTCGTTTTTATCTTTATCGGTTGTCCATTTTGCCGGATTAACCGAAATGTAATCCAATTCCTGAAGTTGTTTCAAAGTGAATTTAACACCTTTGGGAATAACTTCAGTTCCATAGTAATCTTTAACTCCCTGAGAGGTTTTTCCACTTACAAGAGTAAAGAGTTTGTCTTCCAAATTTGCCCTCAACGAAGCAATTTCACGATCAAAATTTGCATCGATTTGATCGAGAAGTGTTTTGGTGGCTGTTTTGCCTTTTTTGTCTTTTGCTACACGGGAGAATAATTTTTTGTCGATAACAATTCCGGACAATGACGGAGAAGCTTTCAAAGAAGCATCTTTTACATCACCGGCTTTATCTCCAAAGATTGCACGCAGCAATTTTTCTTCCGGCGAAGGATCAGATTCTCCTTTCGGCGTAATTTTACCGATAAGAATATCACCGGGTTTTACATCGGCTCCAATGCGAATAAGACCATTCTCATCGAGATCTTTTGTGGCTTCTTCACTCACATTTGGTATATCTGAAGTAAATTCCTCCAGCCCACGTTTGGTATCGCGAACTTCAAGACTGTATTCATCAACATGAACTGAAGTAAATACATCTTCGCGCACGATTCGGTCCGAAATTACAATGGCATCTTCGTAGTTATATCCCTGCCAGGGCATAAAAGCCACCATAAGGTTACGTCCAAGAGCAAGTTCTCCCTTTTCAGTTGCATAACCGTCTGATAGAATTTCACCTTTCGAAATCCTTTGTCCCTTAAGAACAACAGGTTTTAAATCAACCGTAGTACCCTGGTTGGTTTTCGTATATTTTTGCAACGGATAAGTTACCACCTCCGGATCGAAGCTTACAAACCGGTCGTCATCGGTAACATCGTACCGAACAATGATTTGGGTTGCATCAACATATTCCACAACACCATCGCCATCGGCCTGAATTTGCACTCTTGAATCGGCAGCAGACCTGGCTTCCAAACCTGTTCCCACAATCGGAGATTCAGGGCGAAGCAGCGGAACTGCCTGGCGCATCATGTTCGACCCCATCAATGCACGGTTGGCATCGTCGTGTTCCAAAAAGGAAATGAGCGATGCAGCTACCGAGGCAATCTGGTTCGGCCCAACGTCCATCAGATCAACTTCTTCCCTGTCAATTAACGGGTAGTCACCATCGAGCCGTGATTTTACCTTCTGATTTATGAAAAAACCATCAGGATCAATAGGCGCATTGGCTTGTGCAATAATTTTTCCTTCTTCTTCTTCGGCAGTTAAATATACCGATCCTTGATCAGAAAGGTCAACTTTTCCGTTGGTCACTTTCCGGTAAGGCGTGGATATAAATCCAAGGTCATTAATTTTTGCAAATACACAAAGAGAGGATATCAAACCAATATTTGGTCCTTCAGGTGTTTCAATCGGGCACAACCTTCCGTAGTGCGTGTAGTGTACGTCGCGTACTTCGAAACCGGCTCTTTCCCTGGACAAACCACCTGGCCCCAGTGCCGACATACGGCGTTTATGAGTCATTTCGGCCAACGGATTGGTTTGATCCATAAACTGAGACAAAGCGTTGGTTCCAAAAAATGAATTGATAACCGAAGACAAAGTTTTCGAGTTTATCAAATCGATTGGAGTAAACACCTCATTATCGCGTACGTTCATTCTTTCACGAATAGTGCGGGCCATACGGGCCAAACCAATGCCAAACTGGTTGTACATTTGCTCGCCAACAGTACGCACACGGCGGTTACTGAGGTGGTCGATATCGTCCACATCTGTTTTTGAGTTCACCAACTGAATAAGATACCTGATAATTTCAATGATATCTTCTTTGGTAAGCACTCTTATTTCTGAATCCACATTCAGTCCAAGCTTTTTGTTGATCCGATACCGGCCAACTTCACCAAGGTCGTAACGTTTATCAGAGAAAAAGAGTTTATCAATCACATCACGTGCTGTGGCTTCATCCGGCGGTTCAGCATTTCGCAACTGACGGTAGATGTGGAGAACAGCTTCTTTTTCGGAGTTACACGGGTCTTTTTGCAGTGTATTGTAAATGATGGTAAAATCCTGCTGACGCTGATCATCTTTATGAATCAGAATAGTTTTCACTCCTGAATCCAGAATATCATCAATATGGTCATCTTCCAAAACAGTTTCCCTGTCAATGATAACCTCATTACGCTCAATGGAAACAACTTCGCCGGTATCTTCATCAACAAAATCTTCCACCCAAGATTTTAACACGCGGGCTGCGAGCCGTCGTCCAACGACTTTTTTAAGTCCGGTTTTCGAAACTTTCACTTCATCGGCCAAATCGAAAATCTCAAGAATATCCTTGTCGCTTTCGTAACCAATGGCTCTTAAAAGTGTGGTTACCGGTAATTTCTTTTTCCGGTCGATATAAGCGAACATGACACTGTTGATGTCGGTTGCAAATTCGATCCACGATCCCTTAAACGGAATAATTCGTGCGGAATAAAGTTTGGTGCCATTGGCATGTAAACTTTGCCCGAAGAAAACGCCCGGAGACCGGTGCAACTGCGATACAATAACCCGTTCGGCGCCATTAATAATAAAGGTACCTTTTTCGGTCATGTAGGGCACAGTTCCCAGGTAAACATCCTGAACCACGGTATCAAAATCTTCGTGTTCAGGGTCTGTACAATACAGTTTTAACCTGGCTTTTACCGGCACACTAAAAGTTAATCCACGCTCTATACATTCGTGAATGGAATACCGCGGCGGATCAACCTGATAATCGAGAAACTCAAGAACAAAATTGTTCCGGGTGTCTGTTATCGGGAAATTTTCTTCGAATACACGCCACAGTCCTTCCTCCTTCCGCTTTTCTGGCGTAGAATTTAACTGGAAAAACTCCTTAAATGATTTAATTTGAACTTCTAAAAAGTCAGGGTAATCAAACCTTGTCTGTGTTGAGGAAAAATTTATCCTCTCGATTTTTGTATTTACTGACATGTATTTATACAGGTTAATTATATAAAATATAAATACACAAAAAGGTTTAGAACCCTGCCTGACAAGATTCTAAACCATACAACCTTAAAAAAGGTCTGATTGCGATTATTTAACTTCAACTTCTGCTCCAGCTTCTTCCAACTGATTTTTAAGCGCTTCGGCTTCATCTTTGGAAACTTTTTCTTTAATTGCTTTCGGAGCCTCGTCAACCACTGCTTTGGCTTCTTTCAGACCAAGGCCGGTTAATTCTTTCACGAGCTTAACTACTGCCAGTTTTGACTGACCTGCTGCTTTCAAAATTACATCGAATTCAGTTTGTTCTGCTGGGCCTTCGTCGCCACCAGCGGCGGCGGGACCAGCTACTGCTACTGCAGCTGCGGCTGGTTCAATTCCGTATTCGTCTTTCAGAATTCCAGCTAATTCGTTAACCTCTTTAACAGTTAAGTTTACCAACTCTTCTGCAAGCTGTTTTAAATCTGCCATTTTTATTTGTTTTTATTAAAGATTTCTAAAAAAAAATTATTCTCTCTCTTTCAGTGTTTCAAGAACACCATGTATTGTATTTCCACCAGACTGCAATTGTGAGAGTAATGTTTGCATTGGTGATTGTAACAGGGCAACAACATCGCCGATAAGTTCATTCTTCGATTTCACTGCAATCAGTGCTTCAAGTTGGTCAGCACCCATATAAACAGCTTCCTCAACATAAGCAGCCTTTAATACAGGCTTTTTACGTTTTTTACTAAATTCTTTTATCAGTTTTGCAGGCACGTTCCCGGTTTCGGTGAACATGACTGATGTGTTTCCCTTGAGCGCGTCGTAAAGCTCTTCAGCGTTCTTGTTTGAACCTTCAAGTGCTAAACGCAGTAGGGTGTTTTTAGCAACAACCAGTTTTACGTCTTGTTTGTAACACAGTCTCCTTAAATTACTGGTATCTTCAGCATTCAAACCACTAATGTCAGCAAGGTAAAAATGGCTGTACGAATCAATCTGATTCTTTAGGTTATTTATAATAACTTGTTTTTCTGCACTTTTCATTTCTACTCTGTTTTGTCAGAAACTGACTTTGGTTCAACTTTAATACCAGGGCTCATGGTACTGGAGAGATAGATGCTCTTTACATAGGTACCTTTTGCGGCTACAGGTTTTAATTTGATGATGGTTTTGATAAACTCAACGGCATTTTCTCTGATCTTTTCCGGAGGAAAAGAAACTTTACCAATTGAAGTGTGTACAATACCAAATTTATCTACTTTAAAATCAATTTTACCCTGTTTTACTTCGCTCACTGCTTTGCCCACTTCCATGGTTACAGTTCCGCTTTTGGGGTTAGGCATTAAACCGCGGGGACCTAAAATACGTCCCAACTGACCGACTTTTCCCATAACGGGAGGCATGGTAATAACCACGTCAACATCGGTCCATCCGCCTTTGATTTTTTCGATATAATCATCTAAACCTACAAAATCCGCTCCGGCTTCCCTGGCTTCGTCCTCTTTATCAGGAGTTACCAAAGCGAGCACACGAATCTCTTTTCCGGTTCCATGGGGTAAAGAAACTACGCCTCTAACCATCTGGTTAGCTTTTCTTGGGTCAACTCCGAGTCTTACGTCAATATCAACTGAAGCATCGAACTTGGTGAAGGTAATTTCCTTTACCAGTTGAGCTGCTTCATCAATTGAGTAAGCTTTTCCTTTATCGAGTTTATCAAGAGAAGCTTTTTTATTTTTCGTAATTCTGCCCATCTTAAAAAATTTAATTTTAATTTTTGAATGGTGAAGCACCTTTTACGGTAATTCCCATACTTCTGGCAGTTCCAGCTACCATTCTCATTGCCGATTCAACTGTAAAGCAATTCAGATCAGTCATTTTTCCTTCTGCAATTTGTTTTACCTGATCCCAGGAAACTGCAGCTACTTTACTGACATGAGGTTCTGATGAACCTTTTTTTACTTTAGCTGCTTCGAGCAGCTGAACAGCAACGGGAGGTTGTTTTATAATAAAGTCAAACGACTTGTCGCTGTAAACAGTAATAATTACCGGAAGAATTTTCCCGGCCTGGTCTTGTGTACGACCATTAAACTGTTTACAAAACTGCATTATATTAACTCCCTTGGCACCTAATGCTGGTCCCACCGGTGGTGACGGATTTGCCGCCCCACCTTTAATTTGTAATTTAATTAATCCAGCAATTTCTTTCGCCATAAATAAAATAATAAAGCGTTACTATTCCTTTTCAACCTGCATGAAGCTAAGTTCCAAAGGCGTTTTACGTCCAAAAATCTTCACCATCACCTGCAGCTTTTTCTTCTCCTCATTGATTGCCTCAATGGTTCCGTTAAAGCCGTTGAATGGTCCGTCGATTACTTTTACAGTTTCTCCCACTACGAATGGAATATTCAATTCTTCATCGGTTTCAGCAAGTTCATCCACTCTTCCCAAAATTCTGTTCACTTCATTTTGCCTCATTGGCACCGGATCTCCACCCTTGGTGTCGCCTAAAAATCCAATTACATTGGGCACATTCCGTAACGTATGTGCCACTTCTCCTACCAATGTAGCTTCAATAAGAACATAACCAGGGAAAAAGTTTCGTTCTTTGCTGATTTTTTTACCGTTTCGAATTTGATAAACCTTTTCCGTAGGTATTAAAACCTGATCAACAAAATCCTTCAGATCACCATTAGCGATTTCGTTTTCGATATATTCTTTTACTTTCTTCTCCTTACCTCCAATAGCACGAAGAACATACCATTTTTTTGTTGTGTCGCTCATTTTTGATCTCCGGGTTTCAATTAATAAAACAATCCATAAATAAACTCCATTATGTTTCTGAATGACAGATCCATAACGAAAATAACGAGTGATATAATAAAGGAAGCAACCATTACAACCAATGCACTGCTTTGCAGTTCTTTCCAGGTAGGCCAGGTCACTTTGTGAACCAGTTCATCATAAGCCTCCTGTAAATAAATTTTTAATTTCATTTTAACTTTTGGTTATTAATGTACGGAAGGTAAGAGTCGAACTTACAATAAAACAAAAACTCCCGCATTGAGTTTCTTCCGTTAAATAGTCCCGGACCAATGGCCCGGGACTTCTATTTTTTTAACAGATTGGAGCCGATTAATTAATAATTTCGGTTACCTGTCCTGCACCAACTGTGCGCCCACCTTCGCGGATTGCAAAACGCAAACCTATGTTAAGAGCTACAGGGTAAATCAATTCTACTTCAATCGATACGTTATCACCAGGCATTACCATTTCACGGCCTTCGGGCAAGTGAATTTCGCCGGTTACGTCAAGTGTACGCAGGTAGAATTGCGGACGGTATTTGTTGTGGAACGGCGTGTGGCGACCACCTTCTTCTTTTTTCAATACATACACCTCAGCTTTGAATCTGGTGTGTGGTGTTATTGAACCTGGTTTTGCCAAAATCTGTCCACGTTTAATCTCTTTTTTGTCAACTCCGCGAAGAAGCAGACCAACGTTATCGCCAGCCTGGCCGTCATCCAGAATTTTACGGAACATTTCAACACCTGTACAAACAGTTTTACGGCCTTCAGCGCCTAAGCCAATTAACTGAAGCTCGTCACCTGTATGAATTTTACCAGTTTCAATACGTCCGGTTGCAACGGTTCCACGACCGGTAATTGAAAATACGTCTTCAACCGGCATCAGGAACGGTTTGTCAACTTCACGCGGAGGTAAGGGTATCCAGCTATCAACTGCATCCATCAGTTCCATCACCTTTTCTTCCCACTTTTCTTCGCCATTCATTGCTCCAAGTGCCGAACCCCTGATTACAGGAGTATTTTCACCGTCGAATTCATAGAATTCAAGCAGTTCACGAATTTCCATTTCTACCAGTTCCAATATCTCTTCATCGTCAACCATGTCCACTTTGTTCATAAAAACAACCAGTTTAGGAACGTTTACCTGACGAGCTAAAAGGATGTGTTCGCGTGTTTGTGGCATAGGACCGTCGGTGGCGGCCACTACAATGATAGCGCCGTCCATCTGGGCAGCACCTGTAACCATGTTTTTCACATAGTCGGCGTGTCCGGGACAGTCAACGTGAGCATAGTGACGTTTTTCGGTCTGATACTCAACGTGTGCAGTGTTAATGGTAATACCCCTTTCTTTTTCTTCAGGTGCATTATCAATTGAATCGAAGGATTTAATTTCGGAAAGGCCTTTTTTAGCCAATACCATAGTAATAGCAGCAGTCAGGGTAGTTTTACCGTGGTCAACGTGGCCGATAGTGCCGATATTGACATGTTCTTTGTCCCTTACAAATGTTTGTTTAGCCATAACTTCATCTTTTTTTAATTATTATCTAAATTCATTTGAGCCGAAGACGAGAATTGAACTCGTGACCTCATCCTTACCAAGGATGCGCTCTACCCCTGAGCTACTCCGGCCTAAAACACACAAAAAGACAAGAGTTAAAAGCAATTTGCTTAAAACTCCAGTCTCAAATTTTTGAGCGGGAGACGGGATTCAAACCCGCGACCCTTAGCTTGGAAGGCTAATGCTCTATCGACTGAGCTACTCCCGCAATATGTTTTGCGCTAAAATGCGCTGCAAAACTACAAAATTTTATCAAAAACTGAAGACAAACCGCGAGTCTTTCTTAAATTCAAAGCAAAACACACAAAAATATTTACATTTTCAGCTTACTAAAAAAACGCTTAACTATCAGTAAATAAGATTAAACTACTTTAAATTCAACAGTTCCTGAAACGCCCCTAAAAAGGGTGTGCAAATGTAAAAATATTATTTTAAAAATCTAAAAATCTGTTGGCAAAAAATAAATTTTATTTGCTCTTAAGTTTATTTTTAAATTTACCGAGTTGTTTACGAAGGGCATCAACTGCCAAATCGGTTGCTTCCTCAAATGTATCGGCTTGTTTTTTTGCGAACAGATAACCGTTGGAAGGTATTGAAATTTTAATCTCTGAAATTTTGTTTTTGGCTGCTTCGGGTTTAAGCACTTTTAATGTTACTTCAGCATTAATGATACCATCGAAAAAGGTATCGAGCTTATTCACTTTTTTGTTTACGAAATCAACTAGTTTCTTGTCTGTGGTGAAATGCACTGAATTAATAATAATTTCCATAGTAACACTTTTTAATAGTTAACCCCTTGGGTGGGCTTGTTTATATATAGAATGCAATTTTTCAAATGTTGTGTGGGTGTAAACCTGTGTAGCTGACAGGTTGGAATGTCCAAGCAATTCTTTTACCGCATTCAGGTCAGCTCCTTTATTTAATAGGTGTGTAGCATAAGAATGCCGTAAAACGTGCGGGCTCTTTTTTTCCAATGATGTAACCATTTCCAGATATTTATTCACAACCCTGTATATTAATTTTTCGTAAACCGGCCTACCTTTATCTGTTACGAGCAAGGCTTCCCAACTGTTTCCAATTTCCCTGTTTCTTATTTCAAGGTATTGTTGTAAAAGCTGATTAATACTTCTTGGATAGGGAATTATCCTTTCTTTCTGTCTTTTCCCCAAAACCTTTATTAAATACCCTTTTGTATCGAAGTCACGATCCTTAAGATTTAATAATTCAGCCAGCCTAATTCCTGTTCCATAAAGCAAAGTTATTATCAACTTATCCCGAATCCCTTTAAAATCATCAGAAAAATAACCATCGTCAAGCAAGTGGTGCATATTGTTTTCTTCGACAAAATTGGGTAATTTTTTCCTGATTTTAGGAACAGGAATGTTTGTTGCCGGGTTGTTTTCAACTATTTCATTTTTCATTAAAAACCGGTAAAATGCTTTAACTGTAGAAATTTTTCTGCTCACTGACCGCGGTGTATATTTCTGCTCCATCAATGTAACAATCCAGTTTCTGACCAATTTTGCATCTACCCTTTTAATATTAAATTCCCCGACCATTTCAGTGCAAAACAACACAAATTGATCGAGGTCTTTTTTATATGCAATTACTGTATGCGAAGAATTTCTCTTCTCATACTTTAAATAGTTGACAAACGATTCCTGATAGTTCATTCATCTAATCTGCTACCACCAGGAACCCCTGCTTTAGTCTTCCTGGCGTTGTAATTTCTCAATATAAACAGCCTTTTTTACTTCTTCCCTTCTTTTGATCGAAGGTTTGGTAAACTTCTGGCGTTCACGTAATTCTTTAATTACGCCAGTCTTTTCAAATTTCCGCTTAAACCTTTTTAAGGCTCTTTCTATATTTTCGCCTTCTTTTACCGGAATCACAATCATTTCTATACCGTATTTAAAAATTGAGGCGCAAATTTAGAAATTATTCAACGTAAATCAAATTTAAAGGAAAAAAATAATTATTCCTACAAGCAGTTATCCTTTTAAAGATTTTTAACGGCAGGTTATGTAGGGTCGAATAAAAACAAAAGATGCTGTATCCATCAATCCTTCAGTAAGTAATTGTTCGTGTGAAGAAAACGGTCCGTTATTTTGACGAAAATTTAATATTGCTTCCACATTGCTTTTATCGAAATATGGATGACGGATTAGTTCGGCGTAACCGGCAAAATTAATTCTGAGTTTTTCCACCTGAAGTGAATCTGTTGTTAAATTTTCACTGATAGCATGATACGTTTCTTCCGGGAAACCATAAACTTCAAGCAATTGATGTTTGCCATAAAACCCACCGAGCAAATTGCGGTATTTTAAAATACGGGAGGCAAAAACGGGTCCAATTCCGGCAAGTTGCAACAAGTCAAGAGAATCAGCAGAATTAAGTTCAATTAAATTCGGTATTGATTCAGTTTTTACAACCTGCCCTTCCTCTGCTATTTCAGCCACATTTATAAAACTTTTTATGGAGCGATAAAAAACAGTGTCAATACCATATATTTTCAGTATATCTCCAGGTTGAGAAAAATAACCACCGCTTTCACGATATTTTATCAGGTTTGACGCCTGAAACTGGTTGAAACCCGAATTTAGCAATTCATCTTTGCTTGCCAGGTTGGGATCAAATTCACGAAATGTTGGTTTTGTCGCCACCTTCAACTCTGGTTTATCTTCGGAAATATCGGGAATGGTTGCCGGAATATGAATGTAGCCTTCGATTTGAGAAAAAATACTGTCAGTCATTCCATAAATCCGCCGAACATCTCCGGTCTCCTTAAAACTTCCTCCGGCAGATCGATAACTCATTATATTTCTTTTTATAAAAGCAGGCAAATTCAGTGAATCCAAAGCTTCTTCAGAAATAGTATTGGGATTGAAGTGAAACAAGAGTCTGTTTTCATTCACACTTTTTGTTTGATTCTCCCATTCTTCTATGGCCCGGATAACGGCTGAAAAGTCTGAAGAGGGTTTCAATTCAATATTTCCGACAATGATATTGCCTGCCAGGAACAAAAAGATAATCACACTCATCGCCACAATTCCATTGCGATCCTGTTTCGAAAAATTCAAATTTTCTTTAACAATTTGCCTGAAGGTTTTTTTCATTCCAACAGTATTTCTGGGCATAAAGTAATAGGCTTAAATATAAAGCTTTATACCAAAAAATACAAATTCAGATAAATTTTTTTAATCTGGTGTTGCGGGGAACTAAAAAAACTACCCTTTCAATACAACTGTTTTAACCAAATCAGGAAAAATTGATTAGCCCAACTCCCTGAAGGAAGATAAATGCTATGGCCAAAGGAGCCAGAAATTTAATGACGAACATATAAAAAGGAATATACCTTACTTTCAGTTTACCCTGGTTTGATAACTCTTCTTTTGCTCCATCACGCCCCAAAAACCAGGCAACAAAAATTACGATAAAAAAACCTCCCAATGGCAATAAAATATTAGCCGAGGTGAAATTCATTAAATTGAAAACAGTGAATCCAAATATCTTCACATCAGCCATTGTGCTGGATGAAAGGACACACATTACACCTAAAATTGAAACCGAAGAGGTGGCAAGCCAGGTGGCAGCTTTCCTTTTTAATCCGAGTTCTTCAGAGAAAAATGCGACAATAACCTCCAATACTGAAATGGTTGAAGTTAAAGCTGCAACTCCCAATAAAATAAAAAACATCAGCGAAAAGATATATCCGCCGGGCATTTGCAGGAATATATTTGGCAGCGTAATGTAAACCAATCCTTCTCCTGAACCAGGTTCAATACCAAAAGCAAACACAGCCGGGAAAATGGCAAGACCCGCCAATATGGCAATAAAAGTATCGGCAAAAGCAACTGAAACAGCTGTGTTTCCTAAATTATCATTTTTCTGAATATATGAACCGTAAGTTATGAGCGTTCCCATTCCAATACTTAACGAGAAAAATGCCTGGCCGAGGGCTTCGAGAATTGTAGTTGGAGTTATTTTACTAAAATCAGGTTTAAATAAAAAAGAAATCCCACTTGCTGCTCCGGGCAATGTTACCGACCTGACAACCAGAATAAAAAGTAAAACAAGCAACATCGGCATAAGAATCTTGGTATATTTTTCGATGCCTTTTTGAACTCCCGACATGATTATGGCCCCGGTTAGTGCCATAAAAACAAAAAACCACAAAAGGGGTCGCCAGGGGGTTCCAATAAATGAGTAAAACATGTCATTCAACTGGTTTGAAGAAAGTCCTTCGAATCCATTTATCACCGATTGAAAAATATATTCGAGCGTCCAGCCAGCCACGGCGGTATAAAATGCCAGAATCATAAATGCTGCGCCTACACCCATCAAACCAATCAGATACCATGGCTTTCCGGGCGCAAGTTTTCTGAATGAACCAAATACATTTCGCTGAGCACTCCTGCCGATGGTAAATTCGGATAGCATCACCGGAATTCCAATTAACAGGATAAATCCGAGATAAATGATTAAAAAGGCTCCACCTCCGTTTTCTCCAGCCACATAAGGGAAACGCCAAATGTTTCCTAACCCAATGGCAGAACCAGCAGTTGCTGCAATTACACCAAACCTTGAACCAAATGAATCACGATTAGCAGGAATTCCAGACATAAATTACAGCGTATTAAATTGTTCTTTTAAACTTCTTTTTTCTTTTAAACTCTCATAAAAACGGGGCTAAAAATGCAAAAAATATCCAACATAATGGTGAATTTGAGTAAAAAGTAAAGGCATTAAAACGGATATCCGATGGCAAATGAGATATTAAAATCATCTCCGGTGTATTTCCGGTGACCAGGAATCCAGCCATTTCCGGAAACCTGCGAAGGGTCGCGCAATTTCATGCCCAGGTCGAGCCTGAAAATGAAATAACTAAAATCGAAACGAAAACCGGTTCCGGTGCCAAGTGCAAGTTGTTTGTAAAACTCATTCAGTTTAAATTGTGCTCCGGGCCTGTTATCTTTTTCATTGATTGCCCAAATATTTCCTGCATCTAAAAACAATGCCCCTTCCAAAAAACTTATCAGATTAAAGCGGTATTCAATGTTAGCTTCCAGTTTTATATCTGATGACTGATTAGGATAGTCGGTCGCCGGCGCCCTGTATGTTCCCGGCCCTAAGGAGCGAACCTGCCAGGCCCTGATTCCGTTAGCCCCACCGGTAAAATATTTCTTTTCGAAGGGCAATACATCAAAGTTTCCGTAAGGTAAACCAACCCCCAAAAATGCGCGGCCTACAACACTGTTGTATTTATCGAAAATATGCCCGTAACGAAATTCCAAATCAGATTTTACATACTGTGCAAAGCGCGTATTAAATAAAGTATAAAACTCGGCAGAACCAGGTCCGATGGAATCAACCACCTGCGAATAGGGCCTGTCCAAAGTTTCGGAAAACAGGTAAAGAAGGTTGCCTGCCGATTCTAAGTTAAAACGTAAATAGGTGTAATTTTTGGCAATTCCCAGCCGCTGGGTATTATACACGGATGAATAATTTGAGGCAAGAATAAGGTGGTCGGTGAAACTGCTTTTGATGTAGAGGTCTTTAATCCGTTCAATAAAATCAGGATCAAACTGGTAAAGATTCACCATATTAAAGTCCAAAAGGTTCCATGTATGTTTCCTGTATTCAGAAGTCATCCAGTCGTATCCAAATTTTAAACCCGAAATTGTTCGGGTGTATTCCGGTCTGCGCTGATAATTGTATCCCAGGGTAAATATTGTTTTGGGCAGCAAATTCCAAAAAGCATCTACCAGTTGTTTTGGCCCTAAAATTTTCGGAAATGTTAAGCTGACTTCCGGCCCAATTTCACGGGTATTAAAATATTCTGTAACGTTTCCATTCACCCGTTGCTGGCGTTCCATTGCACCCTTTACATTCACTTGAAAAACCTCGGCACCGCGAAACATATTTCTGTGCTGATAATTCACATTTCCTGCAATTCCTAAATTTCCGGAGGTATTTGTTCCTTCAATATCAAAAGAAACGGCCTGCTTGCTTAACGGCGCCAGCCGAATATGGCAATCGAGCAAATGGGAATCTGTTGGAAAATCAGGTTCATTAAACTGAATATCGATAAAACGAAACTGACGTAACCGATTGAATGCATCAAAAGTATGCCGTGCATCGGCGAGGCGGTAAAGTGAGCCACTTTCCATCTGGAGTAAACTGCGAAAAAGACCCGGTCGGTATTTAAATTCGGGAGTCGAAAACAAAGTGTGGTTTTCCCATTGAATGGTATCGGAAAACTGCCCCAAATTACTTTGTGCCGATGAAACAGGAACAGAACCAGGCAAAACCGAAATGTAAAAATGATTCAGGTAGTGAGGCTTGAATTTTCTCGCCTCTGCTTGCCGGGCATCTGTTCCAATAAATAAGTCGAGCACAATTTCCTTTTCATACAAGCTACTGTCTGCCAAATAGCTCACTTCATCTTTTGAAAAGTAATAATAGCCTTCATTTTTAAAAAGATTTACAATTTGCGTGCGCTGTTTTTCTAACAAATTAAAATCGAACGGAGTACCCTCAGATATAAAAGTCCGGGTTGAATCCCGGAAAAAAATTGACTGAAGGGCCGAATCAGAAATATGATAATTAATTTTTCTGATTTTATACTGCTCTCCGGTTTCAATTTTATATTTCACATGGGCCTTTTGCTTTTTCTCATTCAAATCTGTTTCGGAATCAACTTTTGCCCTGAAAAAACCTTTGTTGCCAAGGTATTGTTTCAGCCGGTCTCGGGATGCGCCCACCAGAGCTTCATCGTAAATTTCAGGTGGTTCACCAATTCTTTTTAGCCAACTATTTGGTTTGTTTTTAGAAGACGAATTATACAACCAAAGATGAAACCTGGCAAAACCCAGAATTTTATAATTTTCCTTTTGCCTGATTTGTATTTTAGTTTCTTCTTTATTGATTTCAGAATTATCAACCTCAACCTCCACTTTATTGAGCAAATACCGGTTTTCGGGAACAAACTTTACCGGCGAACAGGAAAAGAAAAGGGCTAAAAACGCGAGAGCCACTAACTTTCCGGAAATTGATGAATATATTGTTTTATGAATCAAAATTTCAATTTTAATTTCAGCAAAAATAATGAAGTGTTTTAGATGGAAACAGTAAATTTGGAACAATTATTATACATCATTCAACCATTTCTGATGATTGGTAAAAACAAGTTAAAACTTATAAATTCGCTGGCGCAAAAAAAATATCGCCTAAAAGAACAAAGCTTTCTGGCAGAAGGGGATAAAATTGTGCTGGAGGTTTTAGAATCAGAGATTAAGGTGAAGGAACTTTTTGCCACTCCTGATTTTATTTCCGCAAATAAAAAATACCTGCACAATGCAGCTCTTGTTTTTGAAACCACAGCGGCAGAAATTAAAAAGGCGAGCTTGTTAAAACAGCCTCAAAATTGCCTGGCTATTTGTCAACTTCCGTCGCAACCGAAACTTCCATCCAACCCGGAAGGAATTTTCCTGTTTCTGGATGGAATACAAGACCCCGGCAACCTGGGAACCATTATAAGAACCTGCGACTGGTTTGGCATGGACTACCTGTTTTGTTCTCCCGGCACTGCCGATGTATTTAACCCAAAAGTTATACAGGCATCAATGGGCTCATTTACAAGGGTGAAAATTATTTACACACCTTTTGATGCGCTTTCAGCCTATTTACAGAAAACAGAAATCCCGGTTTACGGAACATTTCTCGAAGGCAAAAACATTTACACAGAAAATCTTCCTGATTATGCCCTTATTGTTTTGGGAAACGAAGGCCGGGGAATTCGAAAAGAAGTGTCAGACCAAATCAGTTTTCCTTTAAATATTCCTTCATTTAGCCAGGCAGAAAAGAAAGCCGAATCATTAAACGTAGCGGTGAGTGCCGCTATTATATGCAATGAATTTACACGGAAAAAGTTTGCTATTCGAAATGAAAACTGAACGTAAAAATATTTGACTTCAATTCCCTGATTGCATAGGTGTAATATTGCCGCTGGTTTTCGCTTGGCGGAGCTCCAAGTAAATTGTTTAAACCCAAACTTACTTTGGCTTCCACTGAGAATCGGAAAAAAGCAAAATAATGGTCCCAGCCGGCACCCACTTCAGCATAAAGTCCTCCGCTTTTTAAACGCACCAAATCTTCTTTCCCTGAGCGGCTGATATCTTGCCTGTAGGCTGGCCCAAAAATGATGTATGGCCGGTCGTTGTTTATTCGCCGGGCTTTGTATTTTATCAGTAGCGGAAAGTCTAAAAAGGTAGATTTGATGGAATAGTATTGCAAAGGCTGATAATAATCGGTTTCCCAAACCGGAATGTTGTAATACAATTGCCGTTCGCCAAATGAGAGTCCGGGAAGAAAACGCAGATCTAAATCTCTTGTTAACCGCAAACTAGAGATAATTCCTACTGTAAACCCCGGAATTAACCTCGACACATCGGCGCGTACTTCGTCAGAACCCACAATTTGTTTTTTGTCGAGTGGCCAGTTAGCCGGTGCAAAATCCGGGTTGTTTCCGATGGGATTATAGTGTGTTAATCCAAAGTCAAGTGTATTTATGCCTAATGTAAATCCAAAATGTATCAACTTATCATCAAAAGTTGTCATGTAGTTTATTTTCTGCTTTTGCGAAAAAGCCGAAAATGTAACAAGGATAGTCAATATGGCCAACAGAATTTTTTTCACCCGCTTTTGCTCAATTCATTCAATTCAAAAAACAAATAAAGTGAATTTTTATTGTATTCAATCTCAAATTTTGGGTTTTTGCGATTCGTAAATGGTAGCTATTCCCATGGTTTGCGGAATCCACCTGCATTTTTCAAATCCGGTTTTTTCCAAAATACGAACAAAGTTTTCTCCATCGGGAAACTCCCTTACCGATTCAGGAAGATAAGTATAAGCCCGGTTATCTTTTGAGACCAGCTTTCCAAGCCAGGGAAGTACTTTAGTAAAATAAAAGAAATAAAAATGGCGAAAGATTTTGTTCCTGGGAAGTGAAAATTCCAGCACAATAAACACTCCACCCGGGCGCAACACTCTGTAAATTTCGGCCAGTCCTTTTTCAAGGTTTTCAAAATTACGAACACCAAAGCCCACAATAGCCGAATCGAATGAATGATTTCCGAATGGCAATGCCTCTGAATCGGCTTTTTGAAGTTCAATCAGGTTCGACAAACCTTTTTTTTCAATTTTTTGTCTGCCCACTTTCAACATTCCTTCCGAAAGATCGACACCCACAATCTGTTCAGGATTTAGTTTAGCCGCTGCAATGGCAAAATCAGCAGTTCCTGTGGCAATATCCAGAACTGATTGGGGTTGAAAAGCACGTAACATTTTTACGGCCCGGTTACGCCACATTTTGTCAATATTTGCCGAAAGGAGATGATTCAGCAAATCGTACCGGTGCGAAATGTGATCAAACATCTCCTCAACCTGCCCTTTTTTACTCAGGTTGGAATTTTTATACGGAACAGCTGCCATAAAAGATTTAAACCAGTACTTGTATTTGGTGAATTTCTATACTCCTGAAGTCATTTTATCAATATATCCAAACGACTTGTCATCAATTCTGAGTTCGCCTTTTGTTATGTGGCCTAACATAAAAAACGGGATTTTTCGTTCGGTCATAAAATCAACAAAATCATCCTCTTTTTCCGACTCCACTTCGATCAAAATTCTCCCCATAGCTTCACCAAACAGGAATGAATCGAGCCGTGTTTCGGCATCTGTGGTAATATCAAACCCAAGTCCGTTAGGAATGGCAGCGCGCAGAAGCGTAAAAAACAAACCTCCTTTTCCAACCGGGCTTGCACTTTGCAACAACTCTAATTGATGCAATTCGCGCAAAGCTTCCTGTATTTTAATCTCATTCTCAATATGGTAGGAAGGAAGCGGAGAATCGGAAATACCATGATAAAATTCAAGATATTCAGACGAACCAATGTCTTCAACCGAACGGCCAATTAAAAAAATGTTTCCCCCTTTTTGTTTAAAAGCATGTGTGGTTAGCTTGTTTTTGTCCTGAACCATCCCAACCATACTAATTATTATTGTAGGAGGAACCGGTCCATGTCCGGAAAAGTGGTCGAACCTTATTTTTCGATCTGAAATTTTCAAATTAAATTTTTGAGCAGCATTTTCCAACCCTTTTTTTGCCCCAGAAGCAATATATTGTCCGTTCGGATCGGCAAAATTAATATGGTATAAAAACGCACTGACAGCAACAGGCTGGACTCCGTGACAGAGCATTTTTCGTGTGGCCCTCGAAATCAAAATTTCAGTTGCTTTTTGCGGATCATTTTGCAGATGATGATGAAATGCATGTGTACTCAGGGCCATGCTGGCGCCTGTGCTGTCAATATCAAACAGACCAATTTCGTCGTTATCGCCATCGCCAATGGAATCCGGAGAGATTCCTGCTTCACTAAAGTCATTAAAATAATTGATACTCGACAAGTTGGGGTTAACCATCAACGAATAAATTATATTCTCAATATCAATCGGTTCAGGAAGTGAATCCAGGTTGATTTCTGTTTCTTTTTGTATTGTCTCTTTCATACGTAAATGGATTTTCTGGTAACTAAAGCTGAAGCAAAGGTAATTAAGTAAGCGATTTCTCCATAAAATTAGCTATTTTTTTTAATTTCGGCCAAGGAATAAAAAGCTGCAAAACCATGAAAAAGATTGTTTTAATTACAGGTGCAACAGCCGGAATTGGTGAGGCCACTTCCCATATACTGGCCCAAAATAATTTTAACCTGATTATTACCGGAAGGAGAAACGAAAGGCTGGTTAGCTTAAAAGAAAAAATCGAAAATGAAACCGACGCAAATGTTTTCATTCTGAATTTCGACATCAGAAACCGGACTGAAACGGAAAAAGCTTTGGAAACCTTGCCTGAGAACTGGAATAACATTGATATTTTGATTAACAATGCAGGACTTGCTGCCGGCCTGAGCAGAATTGACAACGGCGATACGGATGACTGGGAACAGATGATTGATACCAACATAAAAGGATTACTTTTTATTTCGCGTCTTGTTTCAGCCAAAATGATAAAACGTGGAGAAGGGCATATTGTAAATATTTCATCAATTGCCGGAAAAGAAACCTACCCCATGGGAAATGTTTACTGTGCAACCAAACATGCCGTGCAAGCGCTCACAAAAGGGATGCGTATCGATTTTCTGAAATATGGGATAAAAGTTACTTCAGTTGCCCCGGGTGCAGTTGACACCGAATTTTCGCTGGTGAGATTCAAGGGTGATGAACAACGTGCAAAAAGTGTTTACCACGGGTTTACCCCGCTTTATGCACAAGACATTGCTGAAACCATCCTGTTTGTAGTAACACGGCCGAAACACGTAAACATTGATGATATTCTGGTTATGCCAACCGACCAGGCCTATTCGCGCGATTTTAACCGTGAAAAAGGCTAACTTTGCAGTTACGTAAAAAATAACATGTCAGAAGCAATTGTAATAACACCGGTTAAAGATTCACCCGAAACAACGGGTAAAACCATTGAAGCTGTTTGTCAGTCGGATTGTGACATTGACTATTTTGTTTTTAACGATTTCAGTCAGCCAAAAACAAAACAACTCTTGTTGGAAAAACAAAAAAAATGGAAGTTCCAACTGATTCATCTTGAAGACATGACCGACACTCCTTCTCCAAACTACAAACTGGTGCTTGAAACCGCACAAAAAATGGCTGCCGAAAAGAAGCTGCCGTTAATTATTGTTGAATCGGATGTAATTGTAAAAAAAGACACATTGAGCCGTTTGCTGGAACTTGCAGGAACAAAAAAAGATCCGGGCCTTATTGGCGCCATTACGGTTAATGAACAAAACAATTATAATTTTCCCTACACATTTGAAAAAAGAAAAAGCAATCATACGGTTGAAACATCACACAGTTTAAGTTTTTGCTGCACGTACCTTTCGTTACCCTTTCTGCAAAATTTCAATTTTTCAGAATTATCATCAAAAAAAGACTGGTATGATGTTACCATAAGCAGGCAGGCAAAAAAAGCAGGCTTTAAAAACTACCTGGCCAAAGGAGTTGAAGTGCTTCATCTTCCCCACTCCAGCAGACCGTGGAAAAATCTGAAATACAGCAATCCGATACTTTACTATTATAAAAAACTGATTTATAAACGCGACCGAATCTGATGACGTTTATCAAACAAAATAAACTGGTAAAAATTGCCGCCCACCTTGGATTCTGGCTAATCAGCATGGGAGTGACACTTCTGCTTTTTTACTATAATGAAGATAGGGTTCATTTTGATTTGATCATACTTTCAAAAGCATTTATTATCAACCTGGGGTTTGCCATTGCCGTATATTTTAACCTGCTGGTATTGATTCCCCGATTTTTAAAACGCAAAAATTATATCTTTTATGTATTCTGGCTAATGGTTTTGCTGTCCCTTTCAAGCCTGTTTATCCAGTTTTTGCTCATGTTTCCACTTCGGAACATCCTCCATGTTGGCTTAAGGTTTCGTTCATTCGATATTAACCTTCATGCTGCCTATTTTTCGACAACACTTATTTTTGTGGCTTTTACCTCATTTCTGAAATTTATTCGAGACTGGCTAACCATGCAGGACCTGAATCTAAAGCTTGCAAAAATTGAACAGCAAAAACTTGAAGCGGAACTCAAAACGCTAAAAGGCCAGCTCAATCCGCATTTTCTGTTCAACTCTTTAAACAATATCTATTCCCTTGCACTGGTGCAATCGGAGAAGGTTCCTGATTTAATTTTACGCCTGGCAGATTTGATGCGTCATATTATTTACGAATCGCGTGAAAACTATATTTCACTGGAAAAAGAAATTGAATTTGTCACCAATTTTGTTGCATTACAAAAAATACGTGCATCTGAAAATGTGAATATCGAATTTAAAACAAAGGGAGAAATCCCTTCTTCGAAAATTGCTCCTCTCATATTTGAACCTTTTATTGACAATGCCTTTAAACATGGCCTTCCGGGCACAAACGGAAAGGATTTCATTCACATCTCGTTCGATTTTGAAACACCGGGATGGATTCAATTCAGTATTGAAAACAATTATGAACAATTTCATGAAAGTACCGGAAAAAAGGCTGGCGGAATTGGTATAGAAAATGTAAAACAACGATTAAACCACCTGTACAACACAAGAGATTACAATTTGAATATCCAACATCAAAACAATAAACACCTTGTAACCCTGCAGTTAAAACTAAAATAAAATGGAAATTAAAACCTTAATTGTTGACGATGAACCTTTGGCCCAAAATGTAATTGAGCAGTATGCCAAAAAGTTGCCGCAATTAAAAATTGTGGGCAAATGTAACGATGCCATTTGTGCCCATCAGGCTTTGCAGAGCAACCACATTGATTTAATATTCCTCGATATTAACATGCCCAAACTTTCAGGGATTTCGTTTTTAAAGAACCTCAAAAACCCACCGCTGGTCATTTTCACCACGGCATATTCAGAATATGCGCTGGAAGGTTTTGAACTGAATGCACTGGATTACCTTAAAAAGCCGTTTAGTTTCGAACGTTTTTGCAAGGCCTGTTTTAAAGCAGAAGAACTACTCAGGCTGAAACAAGCCGATCAAAAAACGGAGACAACGAAAGAAGAAAAACAGGATTTCTTTTTCGTAAAAGCAAATAAAAAAACCTGGAAAGTTAAATTCTCAGAAATTTGTTATGTGGAAGGTCTTGGTGATTACGTTCAACTGCACCTGGCAGACCAGAAAATTGTTGCGAATCTTTCCATGAAAAAAATGATGGAAATATTGCCTGAAAACGAATTTTACCGTATCCACAAATCATTCATCATCTCACTGCAAAAGCTGGAACTGGTTGAAGGAAATACCATAAAAATCAATAATAAACGTTTACCCATCGGAAACAGCTACCGGCAACAGTTTATGGAATACGTCAACGGCCACATGTAATCAAACCAAAAATCCTTGTTCCCGCAAGGTTTGAATTATCTTTTCAGAGAAAAATTCATTGTCTGATTTTTTATACCGAACATCAGTAAAAACCTGTGCCAGGGTATCCTTTTCATTCTCTTTTACAAATTGTTTCATAGCTGCCAGGTTTTCTTTAAAAGAATACAAATCTTTGATTATCGCCTCTGTATAATTCTGATATTTTTCGTGATGAATGATGCCGCGAACCGGGATTCGGTCTGTAAGCTCCGGAACTTCTTCGGGATAACCGAGAGCAACTGTTGTAACAGGAAAAGTTAATTCAGGCAATTCCAATACATCAATAATTTCTTTTGCATTGTAGGTGGTTGTTCCCAAATAACAAATGCCCAGCCCATTATTCTCAGCAGCCACACAAACATTTTGAGCAACCAGAAGCGCGTCAATAGCAGCAGTGAAAAATGAAAGAAAATTGGCGTATCCGGGTTCGGCTTTACTGATTTCGCACCACCTGGAAAAGCGATTGAAATCTGCAACAAAGGTGAGTAAAACAGGTGCATTTACAGCAACTGGCTGATTAAAATGGAGTGGCGCCAGTTTTTGTTTCATTTTGGCATCCTGCGTAACAATTACGCTGTACAACTGCATATTGCCGGTTGTTGAAGCACGGGTACCGGAATAGATAATACTTTCAAGTAAGTGTTGGGTTACCGGCTTATTTTTAAAATTTCTTATGGTTACGTGTCGGTTTAAAAGTTCCATTTTCTTTAATGTTTATTTGTTTGTCAAAAGTAAGAAATTGAATGAAAACTGATCTGAAAATTATACCCGGGATGTGCGAAAGATTCTATTAGGGAAGTGTGGCCATTGCATAAGCGTAGTTATCACCCGAAAGGGTGAAACAACAATAGCCGTATGTGAAACATACGGAACATATGCGCACTCATAAGGGAACCCTGTTAAGGGTTCAACAAAACCAATATTAAACCCTTACAGGGTTGACTGGCGCATCAAATACGCCAACCGCAGGTTATCACCTGCGGCTATTATTATTTAATCCTTTCAGGATTGCGGGGAATAAGGAAACGGGGCAGAAAATATTTACCTCCTCCGGACACATAAATCTGGCCTCGTCCCTTTGCCTAACTAACCCGACAAGGGCACAAAGGGCACAGTGGATAGCCAGTTGGAAAGCCCTCTCTAACTCCCCCCAAGAGGGAGAACAACACAGGGGGACAAAGCACAGAGATGATAACTGGTTGGTTGTAATACAAAAACCTTCAAAGTTTTCTGAAGGTTTAAAGCCAATAAAAAAGGGGAAAGCTGTTGCTTCCCCCCTTTTTAATCAATCAATTCGGTATTACCTTTTAACAATCCTTTCTGTTTTGGCAAGTCCGTCTTCAGTAAACATACTTACAACGTACACACCGCTAACCAGATTTGCAGTACGGATTTCACGGGTCGGATATTCTAAGTCGATAACACGCTGGCCAGCAATGTTGGTAACAAGTACCCTGGTCAGTTTATTGTGATTTTCGATTGTAATTCTGTCGTTGAACGGGTTCGGATATACTTTGAATTCAACACCTGAAATAATTTCAGTATTTGTTGCACCGAGGTCAATGATATCAGATTCCATCCTTGGTTCAAGTTTGAACGCTTCCAGACGGGCATTTACAATACCTGTAACATGATAAAAAGTGCTGTCAGTCGGTTCAAATGCATACAACCAGTCGTTAACAATTATGTCATCGGTTGGTTCGTAGTACACAGACCATTCCCCGTTACCTGGATCGGCAGGTCTTGCGCGACCACCTTCAACAGTAACAAGAACACTCTCCCACATTTCGTTTTCAGCACCTGATGGTGAATCAGCAACAACAGCTTCAACAACAAGCGGCGCATCAACCATAGTCACTTCAGCAGCTGTTAATGTAGTTACCGAAACAACTTCAGAAACGGAACCAACAACTTCAACACCATCTCCAATTTCAAGGTCTGATGCGTCAGCATATTCTACCCAGATACCACTCCATGCAGCATTTGCATCCTGCATAAAGAAACCTTCTCCGGCAGATACTCCGGTAACAGTACCGGTTACAACCACTACGTCTTCAGCAGGTACAGCAGTTTCAGCACCTTCACCCTGAATTTCAGCAATGGTGAGTGGCATCGGAACAGCGACAACTTCTACATTCAATGTTCTTTCACACTCGCCAAACATGTAAACATATTCGTAAGCTCCAACAGCCAACATGGTATCAACGCCGGCTTCTTCATCCACAAATTCAGTTTGGTATCCAATGAAAGTTTCAACTTCAATTTCACGTGTTACATATTCACCAACAACTTCAATGGTTACTTCATCAGTACACATTTGAGAATCCATTGCTGTTAACACATAAGTTCCTCTTGGCAGAGTGAAGGTCATATCAGTCATCACACTGTCGTTAACCATTACAACATAAGGACCAAATCCTCCGGTTATGTTGGTAACCTCAACAACTGCAGAGCATTCTTCTTCTTCTACTACAGTATATGTCATAACAACAGCATTCTGTACAGGAACAAATGTTTTGAAAATAACTTCTGACAGACACCATTCTTCATCTCTTACCTGGAAGTTATAGTGGCCATCGCTTTCGTTGTCATCACCGAATGTTAATACGTCAGTATAAACATGTGTACCTTCGCCTTCTTCTTCATTCAAAGGCTCCCATTCACTCCATGGTCCTATTGAGCTTGCGCCTTCAACCTTCTGGTGGCGAATAAACAATGCCCTTCCAGGTTCAGCGGTAGCAGTAACAACTGCTTTCGGAAATACCATGCCGAAGCATGAACGGTTTTCGATATCGGCAATAACTACGTCGGCAATCTGCTGAATATCAATAGTAGCTTCTGCTTCACACATTTTGGCATCTCTTACCTCAACGGTAAATTCATTGCCAATTTGTACTAGGAAGGCACTGGCAATATTCTGCCATGCGGTATGAACAACACCATTTTTCAGTAACTGATACTGATAAGCTCCTGTACCACCGGTAGCAACAGCTTCAATCCATCCTTCCACTGCATCTGAGCAGGTAAATGAACCTTCTGATTTAATCAGCTCTACAACCAATTCTTCTGGTTGATCAATGAAAATTGTATCTGTTGCAGATTCACATCCATTTGTATCAGTAATTGTTACAAACAACCCTGTAGAATCACTTGCAGGAATTCCATCAAGTACATATATCGGAAGTGTTGCATGTGCTTCGATGCTGTCAAACATCAGTTCAACAGGTTCACCAGCAGCACTGGTTCCCCAAACATGTGCATGATAAACACCTGATCCACCAACAATACTTTCTAAATTATTCCAAATATGAATTTGTCCATCCCATTCGCCGAAGCAAGAAGGCTGTACATAATGAACAACTTCTTCTTCTTCCTCACCTACAGTAATTGTATGGAATGCCCATTCAATGGAGTCAGGCTGTTCAACTTTAACACGCCATTTGTTCACCGGAATACCGTTTTCGTATTCGCCGCCAACAATACAACCATTGGCATCCTGTACCCAAACAACCCATGTTCCGGCGCCAACGTTAAATTCGTTGCTTTCCTGCCATTCAACTGTATCTACATTAGGATCTTCAGGAACAAGAATGTGTCCGTCAGGTTCAACCGACAAGCCAGCCCAGTATGTGTAAGGTGCTGTTCCGCCATCAGCGTGAAGCAGGAATTGTCCGTCTTCAGCACCGTAGCATGTTGCATCCTGTACCCATTCAGCATCCAGTGTCAAATAGGTTGCAGGTTCCTGAACTTCCCATGATTCACGGGTAGTGTAAGGACCTTCTGTCGGACTTGGCTGCATAGGAGCAGGCAATTCACATCCGTTGGCATCGGTAATATACAATGTATAGTGTGAGTGTGCCAAACCTTCAAATGTGTAAGTATAATCGGCGCCTGTCCAGGCCTCTTCATCATAATCACTTCCGGTTAAACGTACATGGTATCCGTAATCAACTTCAACTTCTTCTTCATCTTCACCTTCTTCTATTTCAATTTTTGGAGTACCACCACTCAAAATAGTAACAGTGAATGTACCGTCTTCGCCGTCTTTACAGCTTATGTCTTCAATTACCACATCATAGGTAATTGGATCAGGTGAACCAATTGTAAACGGTACTGAATATTCACAATCAAGCGCCTGGTAGGGCTCGCTGTATTCATAAACATCTCTTACATACAAAATATGATCACCGGCAGGTAAGTCACTGATAGTAGTAGCTGAAATCCATGCTCCGTCATTAATTTTGAATTCAAATACTGAAACTCCCCAGCCACCTGAACCTACAACAGAAATCTGACCATCGCTTCCGCCGTAGCAGGAAACATGATTATCCACTGTAATTTCAGCATCCAGTGCTTCAGGTTCAAGAATAGTTATTGTATCCGGTTCAGCAATACAACCGTTCTCATCTTTTACCCAAACTACGAAAGTTCCGGGTTCGGTTGCAATATATGTTTTGGTTGTAACTGCATTGCCAAATGCAACCCATGCATTCTGGTTATTGATAGCGTACCAGTAATTTCCTGTTCCACCGCTAACATTAAGTGTAATAATTCCATCGTTGGAATCTTCACAGCTAAAGTGCCAGAATTCGGTAGTAAAAGTCAACTCGGCAGGATCGCTTAAAACAATATCTGCAGTTGTATAGGAAGGACAATCTTCTGAATCTTCAACCAACACGGCGTAAGTTCCTGCGGGAAGACCGGTAAACTCGCCGGTAGCTACTTCAGTATAAACTTCCACAGCAACCCATTCACCTTCTACCCATTCGAGCAGGGTAAATTTGTAAGCGCCGGCGCCACCGGAAACAGCAGACATCGGTACATTAATGCTACCATCAGTTCCTTCGAAGCAAAGTGGATCAACAGCAACGATGTCATCTTCGTCAACAAGCAATTCTTCGTAACCTTCCA
>JAHYIT010000284.1 GCA_019429205.1 Mariniphaga sp.
TTTTTTCGGGCTGAAGCCAGAAAGGAAACCGAATGTTTTCAGCGTCGTGATAAGGTGCATAATTCGGGTGATTGTACCACTGCGGATTTCGGATTCCGCCTGTCCATTCTGTTTCCAGGGTAATGTTGTATCCTTTGCCGTTTTCTACCATCGAGCCGGGAAGTTGAACCGATTCCGGCAAATCTTTTTCGTACCATTTTTCAGCAATACCGCGGTCATCAATATCCATCTGAAATTGCCATTCGCCTGAAAGATCAATAACGTCATATTGCTTTTGGGTGCAGGAAAAAATGGCTAATAAATACAGAAAAGGCAGAATTTGAACGAATCGTTTCATCGGTTGTTTTTTTTTGTACTAAATTGGAACGAATTTACGAAATTTCTGATGTCATGCTAAAATCATTACTGCTCATTTTTTCATTTTTTCTGGCTGCTGCCGGATTATTTCATTCAGAGAACCAAAATCCGGCAACAGAAAATAATAAATCCATTTTGTATGAAAAAGTTTACCTCCATATCGACAGGGAGTTATATTCTCCGGGCGACGATGTATGGTTCAAATCATACCTTGTGAGCGGAATCAGTCATCAACTAATTCCCGGGTATAAAAATGTTTATGTTCAGCTTGTAACCGAAGATGGTACGGTTGCCGAAGAAATATTGCTTCTTTCAGTTAACGGAACGGCAAACGGCGATTTTATGCTTCCTGAATCTTTGCCCGACGGCACTTACACTATCCGGGCTTACACAAAATATCTCCGGAATTTTGGCGAAGTGAGCTATTTTCATAAAAAAATTGTGGTTGCAGTACCCAAAAGTTCCCTCGAAATGGAGGAGAATCTTACCGGCAGGCAGCCATCTAAAATTGATGTTGCTTTTTTGCCCGAGGGCGGAAGTTTTGTGCTGAATGCCATCAATCACATTGCATTTAAAGCCATTGATGAAACAGGCAAAGGAATTGATGTTACAGGCAAAGTAGTGGATGAAACCGGAAATGAAGTGGTTTTTTTCAGAACCCAATATAAAGGAATGGGAAAATTCATAATGATGCCGCAGGAAGGAAAGAGTTATTATGCCCTACTTGACGGTTTTCCTGATTTCAGCTATTCATTTAAACCGGCCAGGCCCGATGGTATTGCCTTGAATTACAGAACCGATGACGCTTATTTGATTTTTACATTAACCCGGAATTTAAAAATTTACCACAGGCAGGAATTTTTGCTGGTGGCATCACACAAAGGCACCGAACTATTCAGATCGCAATTAACCATGAACGAATTTCAACAGGCCATGCGCCTGTACAAAGGCTTGTTTCCACCAGGAATTTCGCAGATAACCTTGTACAACCATAGCGGTGAAAAAATGGCAGAGAGGCTGGTTTTCATAAGAAATGCGTATGAAAAAAAGGTAGCGATAGTTCCTGATCAAAAGGAATATAAAAGCAGAGAAAAAGTAGAAATGACCCTGCTGACTTTATTGCCGGAAAATGATACCATTCTTTCCACCGTATCTGTTTCGGTGGTTAACGAAGATTATTTCAGCGCCTCAGGAAACAATCAAACCATTGAAAGTTATCTGTTGCTCGATTCAGAACTGAAAGGTTCCGTTGAATCGCCGGCCTCCTTTTTTGTGGATGAGCCTGAAATATTGGGCAACGAAAAGCTCGACCTGGTAATGATGGTAAACGGCTGGCGCAGTTATTACTGGAACGAACTGGAACAATATGCCGGTGTTGAATTGCCCGGCTGGGCCGATTACGGATTAACCCTCGAAGGAAATGTTACGCGGTTGTGGGGCGGTAAACCGGTGGATTACGGCAAGGTGGTAATGGGACCTTTTTCGCGTAATTTTCTGTTTGAAGAAACCACCACCAATGAAGAGGGAAATTTCAGCTTTGATAAATTGTATCTGAAAGATTCAGCCCTGATTATGATTAATGCCGAAACCAAAAACAGGAGCAAAAGAACCGAAATTGAGCTGGAACAGCCGCTGGAATTCGATACTCTTGTTTCTGCTGATTTGGTGAATTCTGTTTGTCTTGATATTCAGGTTCCTTTAAAATTTTCCCGCGAAATTTATTACCGCAAAATGGCTGAACAGGAGTACATAAAAGATATGGGAAGCATTTTGCTCGATGAAATTGAAATTGCAGGAAAGCAAGGCCCTGAAACCGCAGATCATTTCCGGCTTTACGGAGAACCCGACCATTCGTTTACCATCACTTCCGATGACTGGAATTATGCCGACATTACGGATTATTTGCAAACCAGGGCGCCGGGTGTTATTGTTACCGGCGATGAAATACGCATCAGGGCTGGTTACGGCAATCCACTGTTGCTGGTTGACGGG
>JAHYIT010000285.1 GCA_019429205.1 Mariniphaga sp.
TTGTTCTCAGTGTGGTGATATTCATATCCACCAGTTTTTTTTTCCATGTGGGCGGGAGCATTGCTGACACGGTAATCAGTCCCAGCGGTGGTACTGCTGCTTTTTTAGAAATAAATTTCAGGGCATGACTAAAACTCCAGAAAGAATCAGGACAATTCGGATAAACTAATAATACGTTCATTTTTTATTTTTTTTGATGTAAATCTCTTATTTAAGTTTTTTAAAATAACTCTTCTTTATACTCCCTGATAACATAAAAAGCACCACTATTGTCAATATGTGATCCCTGTTGCGCTTTTATTGACAATCGTTAACAAAGTAAAATTCGTAATATAAATCCGGAATTGAGTTACAGAATTCTGAATAAGATTTACATCATTCACACATTTTCCAGCAATTCAGCGTGGAGATTTTTTCAGATTATCCGTCAGGTTGTCTTTAATTGATGTAATATGATTTTAGTTGACAAACAGCCAACAATGGGGTTTTAAAAATTTTACCGGTATCTGCTACGTTATTATTTGTTGTTATAATTGTTTCCTCAAATTCGGGGCTGAGGTTTGCCCGCCACGGTTTTCAGGCCGTAATACAGCTTATTCACCCTGAAAGAAAAGTTTGCAATTGTCCGGGCAGTAAAGGCACAGTTTTCATAAAGGCAATTAAATCTTTCCACAGAGCAGTTACGGTTTGTTTTGAGTGTTGACTGATGAGTTCGGCTATTTCACAACTTTTTTCTACCAATTGATTGATGATATGGGCTATTTGCAGGATTTGATAATAGTTTTTTAATGCCACGAATGATACCCTCGAATATTTGTGCTCAAGTTCGTAACCCAGGTTTTTCTGGATGTTAAATCCTTCGTTTTCAATTTTCCACCTGAGCCTTCCGCCATCGGCTGTAACCACAACAATATCCTGAGTTTGTTCAATGTTGGTAATGAAAACAAATTTCTGATCCTTGTGCTTTTTATCAGATACCCCTGTTTTGGTTTCAGTGCAACAAACCCAACTGTAATTGTACCTGTCGTATGGGATGTTGTTCAGAAAGCGGTATTCAAGCTGTATCATCTCTGTTTTGTTTCTTCTGAAAACAGTTCGTTTGCCGGCTGTAGTTTCCAGAAGATTTACTTCGGTAGTAAAGCTTTTTAGAGCGCGGTCTTTTAAGGTGATTATAAACTTCCATCCATTTTGCCTGCAAATATCAAATACTGTATTGTTTGGATAAAGACCGTCGGCTAAAATGCAGACAGGCAGCCGGGGAAAAAACGATTTGATTTTTTTGGCCAGACGGATGAAGGCCTTCAATTCACAGTCCTGTTTTTCATAGTTGCGTCCGGGCTGGTTCTCAACAAACTCTGAAGCCAGCGATATGGCCAGCCCCGATGATGTGACCAGCTTAGCTTCGAGCACGTAATGAAACCAGGTGGTTACCCCGTTTTTCGATGTTTTGGTCAGGCAGTGCGGACAATGCTGCCGGTTAAAAGTATGTGTACCACTTGCATCAATTGCTATAAAATAGTATTTGCCCAGAAAACGGAACCGGCGCAATAATTTTTGTTCAAAAAGAGCGCCCACCAAAGTTGCTTTCAATGTTTCAAGTTCATCGGGCGGTAAAACACGAAGCACATCGTCAACGGTATCGGGATGCGGCAACTTCATTTTAAAAACGCGCTCATAGTTCTTTTTAAAAACTGCATCCCTGCGGTCGTTGGTGTAAGCATTGCGCGATGTCTCTTTAAAAATAAACATGAACAAAGCGCCTGTAACAATTTCAGACATCGGGTACCTTTTGTGTTTCCTTTTGTCAGTCAGCTCGTTAAGCTGTTTCTGAAGGTTAGGAAAACGTTTGGCAATGGTGTTTTCAATGCGGGAAAGGACGATTTTTCCTTTTTCAGCCGCTGTAATTTTTTCCTTTAGTTCTCTCTATGAAAAATTTATCAAAAAAATTAAGAATATAAAAAAAATACAAGCCAAATATTTGTATATCAAATAAATAACTTGTATTTTTGTGTTAATGAAAAGGCCATAGGTTCAAAATCATTCCCTATGGCTAAAAAAAGAACAAAATGAGAGAACAACGTGCTGAAAAACAGCATCTTAACGGGGAAACCCCCGGTTCCCCATTTTATACAAAATTAGCCGGAAATATATTTTTTGTAATACCTTGTAACTGATTAATATTCAATCTAAATTATTTCACGCTGAATTGCTGACCTTCCTTCTAAAGCTATCTCCTGTGTCCGTAATCCCACAAAAGATAATTGAAGAACCTCAGCTGTTGATGGAATTCTTAAAGAAAATCCACCATCCGAATTGGTAACAGTACCAGTTGTTGTACCTTTAACAA
>JAHYIT010000091.1 GCA_019429205.1 Mariniphaga sp.
TACCAATCTCCACCAATCTCCACCAATCTCTACCAATCTCTACCAATCTCCACCAATCTCTACCAATCTCCACCAATCCTTCAGTCCCTTATTCAATCAGTACAAAATGGGATGCTGCGGTATTACCAAACGTTTTGCTGCACGGGTAATGGCGGTGTACATCCAGCGGTACTGCCCTTCGCGGTGCAATTTGCCAAAGGCAGGTTCAATTTGAACATAAGCCTTATCCCACTCGCCGCCCTGCGCTTTGTGGCAGGTTATGGCGTATCCGAATTTTACACGTAATGCATTAAAGCGTTTATCGGAAATCATATATTGCAGATAAAGGTCGGTGCCGGGCCTGACTTTTTTCTTTTTCATGCGAATGGCAAAATCGATGGTGAAAGCTTTGTCCTGCTCCGGCGACAAACCTGCACCTGCAGTAAACAATAAATCTTTAATGATTTTAACGTGCTGAACCTTGCCCGTTTCGGGGTCTTCGGTTTCGGCATCCAGCAGCGAAATGTCGCCCACTTTTTCTCCGGTGTCAGAAAAAGATTTCAGTACAATGTGCTGCCCGTTATTGTATCCGGTAGCATAGTTGTTTTGCACCACCATTAACCATTCTCCGGTTTGAAGAGGAGGATTGGGTGAATGATGCAAACCGTTGCGCACCTGGCTGTTTATGTAATGGGCCGAGCCATTGGAAAGCGTTATAAAAATCGATTTTTCAAACCCATCTTGCTGAATGTCCCGTGTATATCTTGCAATGGCCGACCATACATTTTGAGGGGTAAGAATATCGTGTTTTATTGGTCAAAACCCTTGCGGCCCTTCCGGTAGAAGCCATTAACCGGTAGGGGCGTTTTACCGAATCGAGGTAATCGAGCACACCTTTCAGCAGGGTGGTTTTACCCGTGCCGGCATAGCCCTGAAATACAAAAACATGGTACTCGTTGCTCTCGAAAAACACCCCGAGCTTTTGTAAGGCTACCCACTGGCCTGTGGTTGGGGTGTAAGGGATGTAGTTGGTGATGGACATGGTTTACAAGTTTGAAATTTTGGATAATACAGAGCAAAAAATCTGTTTCAGGTTATTTTCAAAATTTGAGGCTTTTACAGGATTATTTCTCATTCCCGAATGGTTCATATCATTTCTGAAATTACTTAAATTAATATAATCGTTAACCAGAGAGAGAAGTAAACTGTTATTACATAGTTTTTGGGTAAGTTCAATATTTTCTGTTTTCGCACATTCTCCTACCCACTCATTTTCCGGAATTTTCTGTCCAATAATATTAAAAACACTGCTAATTATTGTACGGTTTTTTTCATTGACAATATCTAATCCTTCAGAATTGCAAATAATCGAAGTTATTGTTTCCTGCAGCATTGTTAAACCTTGTTGCATCAGTCCATTGTTGATACACCATTCAACTGCAACAAATCCGTTCTTAATATTATCGTGTGATGCAAACCGATTAATTTGAGATTTAATTCGTGCAAAAATCGGATTAAATGGAACCAGAGATGTTTCTTCAATTTCAGCTATTTTATTCTCTAATGATAAAGCCTTTTCACCAGAAATAATTTCAGTACCCCGACATGTCTTTAATAATGAAACGAACCCAGGTAACTCTTTGCTAAACGAATTAACAGAAGTGGCAACCTTATCAGAACCTTTTGCTTCGCGTAAAATTGGTTTTAACGAATCTTGGCAAAGTGAACTGATAAGCCGTACCTCACCAAAACTTTCAAAATTATTGGCGGCAACCGACCAGTCTTTCAATAAAACAAGTGGCATTAAATCCATAATTGGTGCCAGACCATTGTTATTTTTTGAAACTTCAAAGTTGCCGTAAGTAATTGATTTAATGCTGGTTTTTTTCAAATATTCCGAATACGATAAAAGGATTAGAAGCAGCATAGGCAGATATCGAAACGAATGGGTGATATCGAAATAAACTTCATCATCTTCGTTGAGTTGATTATATATCGTTGTAAAGACTTCCCATATTTCGTTTTCGTCATTCCCATCCTTAATCATTTCATTTCGAAACGGAACTTTAAGATTTAGATTTTCGAGAATTGCAGCTAATCTGGAATATGATGTAGTTTCATTGTTAGAATTTTTCCGTTTCGTAATAGAACTTTCATAATTTGCAGTCAAAGCTTTGTTGGTAGTAAAAATGACAATTTGGTCATTCTCTCCCCAATCACTACAAAAGAAACGTATGGTTGCTTCCTGAATAAATCGGGTATGAATATTTTTCTCCCGATCGTTCAAGTAATATGAACAGGGCTCATAAAAGCCAGTGCCTAATACCGACATAAATACTTTTCGTGCCATAATATTTTATTTAAATTATTTGCTTGAAAGAAAAATTCCGGTTATTCAAATCATTCCGATCAACAATTTTTTTTATCCCAAGTACCCTTGCTTTTCTGAGCAAATCGGTTTGAAAATCTTTCGAGCGTTCTTCCGTATTAGCCATTGTAACCACATACGGGTGAGACCGCAATCCGAAATTTTTATTAACTGCGCTTAGTTTAAACATGATTTGGTAAAGCAGGTCTTTTTTCAAGTCTTTCCGACCTATGGAGACTTTTGCTTCCAGAATATATAACTCATTGTTTCGGGTAAAAACAATGTCAAGTTCCTGATCATTTTTTAAAGAATACTGATTCTCGTTATGATTCAATTTTACACCAGAAACAATATCGTCCTGGTCTAGTGTCAAATCTTTTTTTATAAAATAAAACAGATATTCTTCAAACCATTCACCGGTAAAATAATTTTTCCATTCAGCCGGATAGCCATCAAACAGATTATCAATGTTATATCCCTTGTTTTTATACGATTTAAAAATCTTTTTTAACTCATCAAATCGCTTTTTAAATTCGGTTTTTTGAGTATAGGAAATTCCATGTGCGATTAAATATTCCTTTACATTCAATCTTGTTTCGATTGGAACAGTCAAACTATTTTTATTGGGATACAATTCTTCATAACAATTTTTCCCGATAGGAACGTATATTACATGGCTGGCGGGTTTTGCAAAATATTGGTAAATCGCTAATGTCATTACTTTTGTTCCGCCAGTGAGGTTCACTGCATATTCCGCATTTTCAGGCCAATTAAAGTTTGTCAGTTTTTCGTTAATGTCAGTCCAGTTGTTTTCATCAACTACTATGCGTTCAGTTGTGCCGGGAGCAACACTCGCAGCGTTTTCAATCCAACGGCTTTTACCTTCCTTTTCCATTCGTGGGGTTGAAATGAAAACCTGTCTGTCGTATAGCCCTGACAGCTCTTTAATAATTAGCAGGTTTGGAATGGTTTGGTCTGAAATGATACTTACAAGTATGGATTCCATTGTTTATTTTGTAAAAGTTGCATACTCCCGAAACTTTACAAACTCAAATTTCGATATTTTGCTGCCGTCACCGTTTTCTAAAGTTTCGCGGCGAGTGGTGGAAGCCAGGCAGGTAATTCCGGCTTTTTGAAGCCGGTCCACCAATGCAAAGCAAAATGTGAGTTCGCCCATAAGATGAACGGCAAAATCGCCGGTATTTTCCAGCGC
Organism: Mariniphaga sp.; assembly: GCA_019429205.1. Taxonomy (GTDB): domain Bacteria; phylum Bacteroidota; class Bacteroidia; order Bacteroidales; family Prolixibacteraceae; genus Mariniphaga. The sequence goes on from JAHYIT010000091.1 coordinate 3,561, forward strand.
AAGCAGTTGTCGTATTTTTACCTCGTATTGTTCGGCAAGCAATGCAACCGCATCGGTATCTGCATTTGGGTCGATAGCAGGAAAAGGTAAATCATACAATTGGCCGTACTTTTTGCCAGCGGCTTTTTGTTTTTCGTCCCACAACGAAACCGGATGGTTTGAACAGTTGATTAGCATGATTAAGTTTAAAAATTTATCTGTTATATTCAATTTCAAATTATCAACAAACTGATGTAATCGGCAAGGTAAAGCGGCAAATTAACCAAATCATCGTTTTCCTCTACATTCTTTAACGATAGCCTTACCGATAATTCGGGTTGATTTTTTTTTCTGTATTCCGAAAGGCTTCTGGATTTTATGCTCATGGAAGATTTAACTTCAAAGGGTATTATCCGGTTGTTAAAGTCGAGCATAAATTCAATTTCGGCCTGGTTGCCCGAGGTCCAGTAAAAAATGTCATTTCCAAACTGTCTGACAAGCGATTGAAGCACATAATTTTCGGTTAAAACACCTTTAAATTCCGTAAAAAATTTATCGCCTTGCAGAATGGTTAATGGCGAAAGGCGCAGTTTGGTGCGCAACAACCCTGAATCGACCAGATACAGTTTAAACGCCGAACTGTTTTTGTATGCAGCCAGAGGCAGCCGGGGCGTTTGAACCTGAAAAGTACGGTAAACCAATCCGCTAATTGTTAACCATTCAACAGCATTTTCGTATTCGCGCGCGCGGGCATTTTTTTCTACCAGGGCATACCTGAATTTTCGGTCTTCTTTTGCCAGGTTATCCTGAATATTTTGCCATAGCCGGTGAAGCCGCGGAATATCTTTGCTGTCGATATGTTTTGCAAAGTCCAGGGTATATGCTGTAAGTATCTGGTTATTCACCTTATCCACGTCGCGCCAGTTTTTAGTTTCCAAATACCTCACAAGTGTTTCAGGCATCCCCCCGCAGCATAAGTACAGTTTGTATGCTTCAATTAGCTGGCTGTGAAAAATCTCAGGAATTGGGTCGCGTTTCTTTACATGAATATACTTTTGTAAAAAACCGGATAGGGTTTTGTTGAACAGCGGGAGAAATTCGCTGAAAGAAACCGGGAATAAAGTTAAAAAATCAACATTGCCAACAGGAAAAGAAGAACCTTCGCGCTTTAATGCCACGCCAAGCAACGAGCCTGCACAGGCCACAGCCTGACCGGGCATCAGTTCGTTAAAATATTTTAAGCTGTTGAGGGCATCGTTGCACTCTTGTATTTCATCGAATATAATCAACGTTGTTTCCGGTTTAATGTCGATTCCCTTTACCACCGAAAGGTAAGAAACCAGCCTTGCCGGGTCTTTGGTTTTTGCAAATTCGGGTTTGTGTTCCTTTTCAAAGTCAAAGTTGATATAACAACAATTCTCAAAGTATTGCTCACCGAATTCTTTAAGTACAAACGACTTGCCCACCTGCCGTGCACCCTGCAATACAAGTGGTTTCCGGTACGGACTGTCTTTCCACTTTTCGAGGTTATTTAATATATCTCTTTCGATTTTCATACTATCAGTTTCGTGTAAAATTACACATTATTGATATTAAAAAAGTGTGATAGTGTACAATTTTGCTGTTTTTATATTGTTTTCCTATTTTTTCCTTCCACTTTAAAAAGGCAGCTCGTCTTTGTTTTTAGGTTTCATTTCAATTTCATCATCTTCAAAATCCTTGCACTTACAAAACTCACTACCAAACGGGCAATTTTCGGGTTCGTAGTCGCAAAACTCAAAGTGGTGCTGCCATCCGCCCGGCCAATGCTGGGTAGGGTAATCGAGGTATTCGCGCAAAAGTTCATACCGGCGTTTGGCGGGCAGCCCCTCCGGGAAATCGGGTTCAAACGAATATGCCGCCCAAAGTTTTTCGAACTCGGTTGCCATCAGTTCCAATTGCTCAACGGTCAACTTTTCTGAAGGTGGAAATGCCACTTTTTCGAGGCCAAACCATTGGCTCATGGGTTTGCCGGCGCTTTCTTCGAGCTCAAGCATGTAATCGGGGTCAAACTCGCCATCGGGAATGCGCGACTGCGGCACCCTGCCTGCAGCCTGGCGCATGTCGGAAATGAGGTGGACGAGGTAGTTTTGCATGGTTGATTTTTTTTGAATTTGCAAATTGTGAACGCAGTGCGTGCACAATTTCAATTACTTATTTTTTCGATTTTAACCCAACCCAATAGTTCTTGCGTTTTTGTTACAAAAAGGCGTGTTTTGGGGAATTCTTCCAAATCGATTTCCTGTAAATTCCTGAATTTGTCTTTTTTGGCAAATTGTCTATTAATAAATTCTGTAAATTTATTATACAAAACATTTTTTCCTTCCTTTTTTACATAATTGTAAATAGCAATACCTAAAGAATTTAAATAATAACCCTTTCCAAAACCAAGACGAAAATAGGCTATGGTTCCATTACCATCAATAACCAGATCTTCTATTTCCACCAAATGATTATAGTATTTAGTTAAGTCATCTTTTTCTTCTATCAAAGCAAATTCCCTGCTAATAGTATCTTCAGCAAACATATTGGCTTGTCTGGCTAAATCGTCCCATTTGTAATTTTGCAACGTAAGTTCAAATTCCGCAGAATTGTCTTTAGCAATACATTCAAATCGAATAGGCATTTTTCGATAACAATCAACCACAACAATATTTTCTTTCGACATGAGACTGCTATCTGTTACCTGTTTAATGGTATTTTTGCGAATAACCTTGTGTGTTAATTCATCTTCCTTGTAATCAAATTGTTTTTCCAAAAAATCAAAACTTCCACCATTAATTACTTTTTCAATGATTTCATCAGCATTTATATTTTTAGTCAGCCAATTATGCATCAATACTGTTTTGAATGCACCTTTTATGCTGCTTCCGGGGAAATACGGTTGTTGCAATGGAGATTTCAAAAGACCTTTAACAGGTAGTTTGCTATCTGTACTTCCAACAAAAGGACATTGATAAGCAATAACTTCTGAAATATCACTAACTATCTTATTGTTAGTTAAAAAACTCTTCAAATTAAATTCACTTCGGTTGTTGTCCATTTTCGTTGCGACGCCCTGTATGAAAAGATCTAAGTATCGATCACCTTTTTGCAGGATTTTGTCTTGCATTTTCTTTTTGTCGATAAAATAAACCTGATTATTGTCCACTATGTAATCAGAATACGGCGAAAGTTCAGCACCTGAACCGATTGTAACCGGTGTCAGGGTTGTTATTTTTAATTTTACTTTTTCGTTCATAATACATTGTAAATAAAGTTATTATGTACCGGAATAGACATATTCAACCCATAACGCAGGATTGGCGGTTCGTCATTCAATTTTACAATGCGCCCTTCAATATCAGTTTCCAAAATCGCACCTTCCAGCAGCATTTGCATCATCGGCAAACTTTTTCCTTTTTCCAGAAAACGCCCACCTCTTTTAATTATCTGGTAATATAAATTTTCTGCTAAAGCATTCTTCCTGGGAGCGATTAAGGAGACAGATGCTTTATACTTATAACTTTTAATGTCTATTGAGTAACTGACCTCAATGAAGTCTGTCAAACTTCCGCAACCCGTTGATCGTTCGCCTCCGATACCGAAATGAATTAAGTTTTCCATTACTTTCTGAAAATCACTTGCCAAGTCTTCGTGGAGATTGTTTTCTATCAGAAAATACCAATCGGTCTTGTAGTTTTTGTCACTCAAAAGGTATAAATCTGTTTCATAATAAAAAGCATCTTCGCGATTGGAAACATCCCTTGCCCTGTTTTTATAATTGGTAACAATTTCAAATAGCTTTATTTGTTCACTTACTTCCGTTTTTAAGGCAACTACACTTTCATTTTGCAAGAGAATGCATTTATTACTATTAAACCAATCATCCGGCAAAACTCCCTGTTCCCAAACACCTTTGGAAATAAATTTGATTCGTTTCAACCTTTTTGGCTCTTCTGTTTTGAAAAAATTTAAACTGACAGGTTTGGGTAGAAAAAAGATGTTATTGCTTTTGTATTCAACACAATAATAAGCAGATGAAAGTTTAAATTTTCCCTCATTACAAGCTACAAAGAAATTTTCCAGCGAATCAGGACATGCCAAAGCCCAGACACTAACCAACGCCGACCAAAGCGTATCGGAATGTAAATATTTAGAAGTCGACTTTTGAGCGTTATGTGTTTCCTCGGTGAATGCGCCTAACGCTTCACCGAAACGAAAACGAGTACCTGGCTTTGATTTTAAAATGATTGCTTGCATATTTAAGAGATTGAATATTCAATTTTTACTTTCCCATATCCACGACTTCCGCTGCCACCTAAATAGTTGTTTCCTAAAAGTACAATCCCATCTTTAAGTTTTTCAATTATATCTTCCTTGTCTTCGTCAAAAACATTAACCACAATTTCAAAATTGAACCTCGCTCCAGCTGGTACACGTTCTATCTGACGAAGTCCACCTTTTTTTGTTGTACCCGATTTGCGGTCAATTGTATTTTCGTACTTAGACTCAGTATATACTGTATCCAAAATTGCATCTTTTTCGATGAAATTTGTTTTAAAGTAAGCTTCGTCCAAAACAGCATCTCTAAAAATCAAGCGGGAAATGGTTTCCTTACCTTTTTCTGAAGTCCCGAACATTTTTACAAGTGTTGGACTATCTGTTTTGACATCAATACTACCCTCTTTTATTCCAAGCAGTGAACGAATTTTGCCCTTAAGTGAGCTTCCCGGAATGTAAGGAACCCCTTGTGGTGTTTTTATTACCGGTGAATCCAATCCGCCAATATCTAAAGAAGATTTCGAGCCACCAATGTGTAATCCTGTTTCAAGGGTAATTGTACCCAATACTTTTTTAGTTTCTATTAGTTTCATATTATTCTGGTTTTTATTGTTTTCCGTAAAATTTATGGTAAGCCACAACTGATTCAAAGAATGTGTGAAATTCTTTAACTTTTTGATCTGAATCTACCTCTTTTATTACCAAGTCGATAAATGCCAATAGTCCTTTTTCTTTATCGTTGCTACTTCTTCCTGCAATGTAAGCCAAATTCGGACGAATGAGTTTGAGTTCATTAACAGTTGTCGCTTTTTTTGCTTTGTCGTAAATGTTGCGCAGTTGGCTTGTTGAAAGATTCTTCCCTTCATTTGAAACAAACTTTTCAATATCGGTCAATATTGCATCCAAATTTTGAGTTTTACTCATATTCAACAATTCAGAAAAGTTTTCATTAAAAGATTGGTTCCTGACATCTTGGCCAAGTTCGCCAAATGTTTTCTTTGCATAGTGTGGATTCCTGTATAGATTCCCTCCACCACGTCTGCTTTGAGATTTTGGTTGTTCCATAGTCATTTTTAATTTATTTGTTTTATAATGTGAATAACCATATAATTTATTACAAGTTAAATTAGAATTATTTCAATAGTAATTCTGCCCATCGCGAAGCAACTAAATAAATATCTGGATTTTTTTTGTCGTTTCCAGAGTATTTAACATGTTGTTGTAAAAGAGCTTGTGAATAATCATCAAAGATTTGTTTCAATTTTTCAACATTGCTGTTTTTTACGTTTCTTCGCATATAGTATTTCAGTCGCCAAACCTTGGGTAATTCGTTTTTAATTGGATTAACCAATCTAAAAATTTGTAAAAGCGATTTTGATTCTCTGTTTCTCTCGATTGGATCATTTATTAAGTCCACGAAAGTATTTTTTAGTTTCTCAGCCTTTTCAAAATCATCCCAGTTAAGTGTTTTGTCAAATACAGTGACACTGTTTTTCCCTTCTGCAAGTTTACTTTCACTCAATGCTTCTTCCGCTTCATTAGCAAGTTGAAGCATCGGATAATGTGGTTGAAAAACAACAATTCCTGCAGAAAAAGTGATATCACTTTGAGGTAAAGAAGTAATTTTTGTTTTCAAATACCTTTGAAAAACAGCAAATTTATTCCGAAGTTTAATGGTCAATTCAAAAATTTTGTTCCAACTTCCAATCAAAAAGCAATCGTCACCACCAGAAAACACAACATATATGTTTTGTTGCATTTTCAAGTCGTTTATTAACTGTAATAATTCGCTATCAAAGAAATCTTTTAATGCATCTGACATTATTTTATAATCTTCTTCGCTTCTCTCCTTAAACAGCATTCCCAAATTATCAACATCAAGTTTCAATGCTGCTAATTTGCTGTCACCTTCTGATTTCTCAGCAATCCATTCAAAATCACCATCAGGAACTTGTCGGTTAATACCTTCAATAAAATTAAACTGGTCTTCATTAAATTTGACAGGTTTTGCATCTAACAAATCGAACGAGAGCGGACGCTTCATTTTCTCCTTGTTAACTTCTATATTTACAGCACTCAACAACTTATCTATTTTTTCACCATTGTCTTTAATAAACGAAACAAAAGCAAAAATATCCTGAGTAATTTTGTCCTTATATATGTTCTCATCTATAAAACTATGAATTTCAGACTCTGATTTGTCTGAATTGAATTTTAGATAAAAATTACCACCACCATTGTAGAGTTCCTTTGAATTACCTTCTCCAAAAAAGTTCTTTAATTTTTCTGAACAATCCTTCGCAATCATCTGAACATAAACCGATCGACTTTTCAATGCTTTCGCCGCTCCGTTACTTGGTACATTAAAAATAAAAGATTGTATCCCCGAAATATCACATTTTAAAAAATAGTTTGTCATGATATATAGTATTCAATTAATTATCAATAAGTATTAACTATTAGTATAATTTTTCAATTCCTTTATCACCCCAAAACCACTGCTGCTGCCTTTTCCCAGGCCAATAAAATTGGGCAACGAAACGTTGGTTTCAAATTCCAGACTGAATGCCTGCATTTCCTGATTTTTGTAGCGCTCAATCCGTTGAGCCAGAATTTCAGTCATTTTCACTTCAATGTGTTCTTCCACATACAAATTTATTCCCTGCAAAAAGCTGAGAATGTTTGCTAACATGATTTTCTCGAGAAGTGCTGTTTTCTGCCCAAAATCTTCCAGCTGATGGTATTTCCGGTAGTTTTCCTGGTTTAGTGGCAACCATCGGGAAATTGTATAGCGAAATGGTTTTTCCCAAACGCCGATGCGGTGTTGCCTCACGCGCAGATTTTCCACTTTTACAGTCTGCTTTTTGTCTCCAATGTCGAGTTGCCAGTTGGTGGCAGCGAAAAAGTCCTGGAGGCCTTCAATGCCTTCTTCAATGCACAGGAGGGCAGCTTTTCTATTTAACCGTTTGTATTGAATAAGCGGATAACGGTAAATGGAACCTGTTTCTGAATGGTTGTGGAAAAGGTCGTTTTTTCGCCGGGTGGTTTCAATTACTGCTCCTCTGAATCGATGTATATCATTGTGTTCCAGCTCAAAATCGAACATTACAATCAACAATCTGATGTTTTTGGTAGCTTTCATACTATTAAAATTGTTTATTTTTTACGATATAGTATGTAACTCGCATGAATTTTAATTTTGCTCCTGGGCGATTTTTTTTTCATGCTCGTTTCATTTTTATAATTCTGCCCAATAAGGATTATTCAGTTTACAAATAAGATTTTTTAAAATTACGATATTTTTAAGGCCTAAGGATAAAATTGAACAAATGACGTTATATGTTGTTAAGCATCTTTTTACGTATAATTAAATGCAAATTAAATCCCGGAAGTACCATCAGTTAGTACATACATCGACATCGCTTTCATCAGAACTTTAATTCCGGGCAAAACTTCCGTACAACAACGCAAACCGAATATTCAGACCACCGGCCTTTAGATTTCGGATATATTGCTTTATTATTTCTATAACTTCGGTTTGAGTCATTTCAATAAAATTCGGGTTATTTCAAAATCACCTTCCCTTCAATCTCCACCAGTAAATCTTCGCGGCAAATATCGGCAACGATGTAAACCACGGGCAGATTGCCGTAATAGCTTTTAAACGTTTTTTTGATGGCTGCAAAGTCTTTTCGGTTTTTTACATAAACCCGGGCATGGCCGTAAACCGGACGAAGTGAATTATCGGTAAGTGCAGACAATATATCCGGGGAATATAACCGCTGCATGTTTTGAATGGTAATTTCGGTTTGTTTCACCGGATCGTCAATGCCCATGGTATTTTCACCCCGAATGGAAGCGGTTCCCGAAATAAAAATCTGCTTTTTTCCAAACAGCTCTAAATACCGAGCCCGTTCAAATTTTGGTGTTGACTTTCTTTTCAACTCACTTCCAATCAGCACATTTTCGCTGTAATCGTGTGCAGCCACCTGTTCCGGATTGTTGAGCGGCAAACTGATTTCCCCGGCAGCATCCAAAGCAACAAATTCAATAATAACACCGCCCCTGCTCATGCCAATTGCGGTGGCTGCCGGAAAACCATTCGGCTTAAAATGTTCGCCATAAAAACCAGCCCGCACATTGTTAAACTCCTGGTATCGCTGTTTATCGCCATCGAAACCGGTAATGTGCTCGATGTAATTCCACTGCCTGATAACCGAATGGAAAGTCATTCCTGCCCGATTTAAAATATTTTCAAACGAATTGAAAACTGTTTCGGCATTTTGTCTGCATCCGGAAAGAGAATCAGATTGTGCGTTTCCAATCAAAACCCTGGCGCTTTCTCTTTTAAAAAGCATGGCAGAACCATTTTCGGATTGAATAAATTCCTGCTTCCACAAAACCGAATCAAAATAAAAACCTTCCACCAAAATGCGGCAGGTTAACGGAGGTTGCGCAATGAGTGCACAAATAACCGGAATCCGGAATTTTTCGGCAACCAAACGCTGCAATTGAGATTGCAACTTCTTGTAATTTTCTTTTGAAGAAACCTCGGCAAAAAAATTCAGCTTAAAAATCAGTTTGCCTGAATTGATTTTTTGCAACTGTTCAAAACAATTGATCAACTGATCATCAACTGAAGCGCAGCCGGATTCTGGTTTTATATAAATTCGATCGCCGTTTAAAAAATACATGTTTTCTCCTTTTCAGCAAGGATTACAAATATGCCGGTTTTTTCGGAGAAATAAAATCAATAATTTCCTTCGGCTTTTGCTCCGTTTAAAACAGCTTCGGTTGAGCCAATTCCCAGCCTGTCGGCGCCCTGTTCCAGAAAAGCAACAGCTTCTTCCCATGTCCGAATTCCGCCCGAGGCTTTTACTTTCATTTTATCGCCTACTGTTTTCACCATCACATCAATCACCTCCGGTGTGGCTTTTCCGGGACCGAAACCGGTTGAGGTTTTCACAAAATCGGCACCAGCCATGTATGAAAGCTCGCAGGCCTTCTCCACCTGGTCCAGCGTCAAAAATCCGCTTTCCTGAATGACTTTGACCAATATCCCATAGTTATGTGCCTCTTCAACCACGGAGGCAATATCTTCCAACACGTAATGGTAATCTTCGCCCAGAAATTTTCCAATGTTCATAACCATGTCAATTTCATCCACACCGTCTTTAATTGCCTGTTTCGCCTGAAAAACTTTTACCGGTGTGGCATCGGCGCCATGCGGAAAACTGAGCACGCAGGAAACTTTCACACCACTTCCTTCCAAAAGTGTTTTGGCCGATTTAATATCGCACGGTTTTACACACATGCTGAACACCGTATTTTCAATACACATTTGGGCGTGCTTCAGCAAATCTTCGTCGGTAAAATCCGGTTTTAAAACCGCGTGATCTATTGTTTTTGCAACTTCTTCTTTTGTCATTTTTCTTTTTTTACAAAGGTATGAATTTGAAAATTATCCTATTCTTCCATTTCCTTTAAAATCTGCTCCACCTGATCGTTGGTTTTGAGCAGTTTGTCTTTGCAAATTTTCAGTAACGCTGACACCCGTTTTACTTTATCGGCAAGCTCGTCCACATCGAGTTCTTCGTTTTCAATTTTTTCGAGAATTTCTTCAATCTCCGAAATTGCTTCATTATAGGTTACTTTTTTTGTTGCCATGCTATTCTTTTTTTGTGATTATACTTTTTACTTTTCCATCGGCAAACCGGGTTTCAATTTCATCGTTCAACTCAAGCAGTATCGCTGATTTTACAATCTTTCCCTCCTTCAGGGTCAACGTATAACCCCGGCTTAGCACATTTTCGGGGTTCAATAATCGCACTGTGTTTTCATTCCGAAGAATCCGTTCCTGTTCTTTTGTCAGAAAACGTTTGGATTCATGTTTGACCAACTCTTTTAACCGGTTGAAACCGGCCGTTTCTTTCAGCATGGCCTCATGAACCACCCGTTTTAAAACTCTTTTTTGCCGGTAGATGGAATTTCTTGTTTCCACTTTCCAAATTGAAAAAGCGGAATGAAGATCATGTTTCAGATTATTCAGTTCATATTTTTTATTGAATGAAAATCGGCTAACCTGCTGTTGTAAATTATTGCCTGTTTTTATCAACTGTCTGTTTTTTTCGTTGATGAAAGTTCCGACAAAACGGTGAAGATTTTCTGCAAAATCCTCCAGTTGTTCCTGTTTCGAATCTACCGTTTCGCGAACCTGTTGAACCACTTCTTCTTCCAAACCGGTCAATCTTTCGTAAAAACGTTCGGCGCCACTTATAAAAAATTCGGCCACTGCAGTTGGCGTTTTCATGCGGGTGTGCGCAACCAGATCAATGATGGTATCGTCTTTTTCATGACCAATTCCGGTAACCACCGGTAACGGAAACTGAGTGACATGAAAAGCCAGATCGTAATTATCAAAACTGCTCAGATCGGAAGTGGCACCCCCGCCGCGGATGATGGCCACTGCATCGAAAAAATCTTCATATTCGAAAATCCGATCCAACGCTGCCATGATGGAAGGAACAGCCTCGCTACCTTGCATATAAGCTTCAAAAAGGTGCGTATAAAATTTTATACCCTGTGAATTATTTTCCAACTGGTTCATAAAATCCTGGAAACCGGCGGCAGTTCTGGAAGAAATAACGGCAATTTTTTGAGGCACCAGCGGCAGTTCCAGTTCTTTATTCATATCGAAAACGCCTTCGTTCTGAAGCCTTTCGATAATTTCTTTCCGTTGCAGCGCCATGTCGCCCACGGTGTAGGCAGGGTCAATATCTTTTATGTTCAGGCTTAACCCGTAAGCCGGATGATATTCCACCGAAACCTGAACCAGCACTTTTAATCCATGGGTAAAAAACTGGCCGGTTGTGGTTTCAAAATAAGGTTTTAATATGCGGTAAGTGTATGACCAGATTGTTGCCCGGGCACGTGCAGTAATTTCATTCCCTTCCTTTTCCACCAGTTCCAGGTAACAATGCCCGTTACGGTTTTCTTTCAGTTCGCTGATTTCGGCCACCACCCAAACCGTGCCCGGAATGGAACTGCTCAATGCGTCCTTAATCCACTGGTTTAATTCAAAAAGTGTCAGCTTCTGCTCCATATTAACGGTTAATTCTGATTTTTACAGCTTCGGCAATATCACCTGAAACAATGTGTAAAATTAGCAAACCGGGCGGCAATGACTGCAAATTTTGTATTATAATTTTCTGGGAATCGGGTTTTTGCTCTTTTCGAAGCAATTTTCCGTCCAAGGTATAAAAAGCAATCTGTACCATCTCTTCTGAAGCGTTGCTGTTTTTTTGAAGAATGATATAATTATCCGATGGATTTGGGTAAACCAGCCATTTGGCGCCATTTGCCCATTTTTCAAAAACAGTGGTTTTCAAAAATTTATCAGCTAATTTCAGGTCAGGTATTCCGTAGCCCAGCAACGAATCTGGATTGGCATATAAATGGGCACTCTTTTCAATAGCGCTTTTCACCTGCCATGCCGAAGCAAACGGATTGGCCTGCCACAAACATGCGGCTGCCCCGGCCATAACCGGAGAAGAATAGGAAGTTCCGTTTCCGGTACCGAAAGTTCCGTTGCTGCGCTGAATGATGGTATTCCAGCCAACCGCCGAAACGTTGGGCTTGATGTCTCCATCGGATGCCGGTCCCCATGAAGTGAACGGCGCCGGAACTCCATCCTTGTTTACGGCTCCCACAGCCATTACACTGTCACCGTCAGACGGGGAAATAATGAATTTCCACGGATTATTCTCACGGCCTTCATTCCCGGCGCTGGAAAATACCAACATTCCACGGGAAGCAGCAATATTGGCTGCCCTGGCCACCCGGGTCGTATTTCCATCCATATCGGCATAAGTGTGGTTCATGGCCGGGTCGTCAAAAGTATAATAGCCCAGCGAAGAATTAATAACATCTGCGCCAACGCTGTCAGCAAATTCTGCTGCAACCACCCAGTTGTCTTCCTCAATCAAAAATTCGGTATTGTGGTCTTCCGAGCGAAGAAGCCAATACGTTGCTTTTGGAGCCGTACCAATTAATTCTCCGGTAACATTTCCGCCCATGGTGGAAAGTACACTCATTCCGTGGTAATGTCCTTCAAAAAAATCTTCATCTTCTGCCACAAAATCTTTTGTGCCGGCAATTTGTCCGTAAAACCATAAACTATCGAATGCAGGGTATTGATTTACCCTGTAAAAACCAGCATCCAAAACTGCAATCGTAATTCCCTGCCCTTTAAAATTCTGATTGTGTAAAAACTGTCCGTTTAGCTGGGCAACCTGAGTTGCTGATTTTCCATAAACCAGCGTATCAATTTCAAGTGTTTTATCTGAAATATAAGCTACATAAAATTTATTGACAGCACTTTTTACCTGGGTTTCTCTTTTGGTTAGCTGCACTTCTTTAACAAAAGATAATTGGGATACTTCATTTAAAAAATCACCGTTGGAAACCTTTACCGTTACTCCATTTAACCATTTGGAAGCGTGAATAAAAGTGGCTCCCAAATTGAGAACCTGCTGAACGTAAGATGGGTTTACCGGTAAATCGAGTGAATCAATGCCGATATTTTGTTTTTCCCGTCGTTCAATGGCCTTTTCAGAAAGATAGTCTTCAGGAAATGAAAGCGACCAGGGTGAATTATCCTTGTTTGTAAAAGCCACCCAGTAATAATTTTGAGCCTTTGTGTTAAAAGGGTCAAATAAAATGACTATTATGAACAGGATAAATATTTTTTTCATAGCGGCCTGAACAACTCCGGTGATTTTTTTTCGATTTAAAATACTCCGCAAAATAACGAAATATCCTGATTTTTACCTGATATTTTGCATTTGCATCATGTATTCCGATGGATCCTGCATAAATTTCTCCGGATCGGGAATGGAATGACGGCCGGATTCAAGCTCCAGAATCTGGTTGTTGTCAATGCTGTCGCGCACTTCGGGGTTTAATAGCTGCCCTTCTTCGTAAATCAGCGTATAGATATGTTCCCCCTGTTCGTTGTAGAACTTCCATTCGCCGTGCCGCAAATTGTTTTGGTAGTACGCTTCCATTTCAACCCTTCCGTTTTGAAAATAAGAAAGGCACAACCCGTTTCGTTTTCCATCACTGATTTTGCATTGCATGTAAGGTTTACCGTTTTTGAAGAATACCCGGTAATTTCCTTCCTGCATTCCGTTTTTCCATTCCGATTCTTCGAGTACTTCACCCGTAGGATAAAACTTTCGCGACAATCCGTGCTTAAGCCCGTTACTGAAATCTTCCTCAGCAACTTTTAAATTATTGGAAAAGAAAAGCCATTTCCCTTCCCTTTTCTCATTTACATAAGCACCTTCGGCAATTTTTTTCCCCCACACATCAAACAGTTGGGTAAAAGCAGAATCTGAATTTACGGCATAGCTGATTTTGGCTTTCACCTGCCCGCCTTCATGAAAACGTGTCCACTCTCCCACCGGTTTTCCGTCTTTAAATTCGCCTTCGTACATCAACCTCCCATTGGAATAAGTTTTTTGCCATTTTCCCTGGCGCAAACCACTTGAATCGGTTTGGTTCACCTGCGAAAACAGGGTAACCGGAATAAAAAAAAGAAGCAAATAAATAATTTTTTGCATGGTTGTTTTTATAACAAAACTGTAAAAAACGAAAATTATTTTGAATTATTTGTTTTCATAGCTCACTAAATTTTAAATGGTTTTTTATTTTTTTTCTGATACAACTATACTTTAAGTAATATTTACTATTTTCATACATCAATAATAATAACTATACTAAAAACGGGATAAATTTATACATTTATGTAAGTTGGCAAAAAGCAATTGGTCCCGAGTAATCGGGAGCAAGTCATTTTGCCAACTGCACTTTTGCTCCCGAATGCTCGGGACCAACTAAAT
>JAHYIT010000092.1 GCA_019429205.1 Mariniphaga sp.
CTGTTAGCTGATTATGTCCCTCAACTCAAGATAATAAAATAACCCGAAAATTAATTTTTTAGCAATCTTGTAAATTGCTGATTACTAAATCCAAAAAGTTTAAGAATTTAATTTCGGAATTGCTGAAGTAGAATTATTTCCCCAAATCTTTAATCCGAATATTTCTGAACTTCAATTCCGACCCATGTCCCAGGAAACCGATGTATCCTGTTTCACGTTTCAGTCCGGGATGGTCGCGTCCGTCGAGGGTGCCGTTTTTGCTGGCTTCGGCAATGTCGCCGTCCAGAATTACGGTTCCGTTCAATGTGATTTTAATGCGTGTTCCCTGAACTACCACTTCCTGTTCGTTCCATTCACCAACCGGTTTCAGGTAACCCCGTTTGGCCGGAATCACTCCGTAAACCGAACCGTGGTACTGGTATTCGTGCAGATTGGCATAAATGGGTGCCGTATTGTCCAGAATCTGCAGTTCCATTCCCTGGTAAGCGGCATCGCCTGTTAAAGGAGCACGAATTCCAAGTCCGTTGTTGGCGCCTGGTGTAAGTTGAAATTCAAACCGGAAAATAAAATCGCTGTATTCTTTTTCTGTGAAAAGGTTTCCGTGCCCGCCGCGGGAGGGTTGTACAACCAACTCGCCATTTTCAGCAAAATAGTCGGTTGTATTTCCCTGCCAGCCATCCAGGTTCATGCCGTTAAACAACGACACAAATCCTTCGGTTTTTTCCTCTTCGGTCAGGCCAATTTCATCGGTGTTTATTTCTTTTACGTAAATATCGCGGAATGTCAGCTCGTTGCCATGGGCCTGCAGTTCAATGGTTCCTTCTTTAAAAATCGGAATGTTGCGGTCCCAGTAATTGTCCATGCGCACATTGTCCACAACCAGTTCGCCGTTGAGGTAAACCGTTACGTTTTCGCCAATCATTTTTATACGGAAAGTGTTCCATTCGCCCACCGGATTATCGGCAACTTTCAAAGGGTTGCGTATGTTGTCGGGATTGTTGTTGTAAAGTCCTCCCGAGCCTACCTGGGCTCCAACTCTCACAAGCGAGGTATCCCAAATCTGCACCTGCGGCGTTCCCCTGAGGTAAATGCCGCTGTCGCCTTCGCGGGTAATTTTCCAGTCCACAATCAGCTCAAAGTCTTTGTAGTTTTTAACCGAAACCAGGTTTGCGCCATGACCGTTGAAAACAATCTGGCCGTCTTTTACACTCCAGTTTTCAAACATCTTTTTGTTGGCTTCTTCCTGTGCCTTGGTACGCTCGGCATCGCTCATCCGGGCAATTTTTATAGGATTGCCGTCCAGTAACATACCCTGCCAGCCATCCAGGTTTTTCCCGTTAAACATGGAAACAAACCCTTCTTCTTTAGGCATTTGAGCCAAATAGTTGTTGATGTTTATGATCTCGTAATCGCTTTCATCGCCGGTTAAAACCGAAACAACGCGTTCGAGCAAGTTCCGTACCTTTTTGCCGGCAAAATTGTTTTTCCCGTCGGAATCGGGCAGTGCAATGCGCATGATGGCCCGGGCAGCGGTTTGTTGCAGTTCGCTATCGTCCAGGAATTGTTCGAGATAAACCATCGAAAGGAATGTTTTCAGGTTGCCGATGCCATTGATGACTAGCTTTTGGTCGTTTGCATTGGAAGCAAAGGGCATGATTTTCCGGTATTGCAGCAATTTCTGTTCGTCGGGTAAATTGGCTGAACGAACCTGGCGTACAAAGTTTGAAAATGCTGAGGCCCGGTATTCGCCTGTGGAATTTTCAGCCACTTCGAAAAGTGAAGCAGCGGCAGCGTAATCTTTCCATCTGGTAAGGGCTTCAAAAGCCACGTCTTTCAGGCTTCCTGTTGAATTATTGAAATAACCGGTTACGGTTTGTAAAGCAACCGAACCCCCAATTTCAGGAAGAATGGCCAGAATCCGTTCTTTTTTGTTTGTGGTTTTTAATGACTGAAGCAGCTTGCCGTTTTCGGTTTTCTCGGCTTCAACTCCTTTTGTGGCTGCCACAACGGCCTGCTGTACCTGCTGAATTTCATTATCATTATCAACATTCAACAGTAATTGAATCAATGCATCCAGGTGTTGTTCAGTTGAAATATTTTTGAGCGCTTCAAAAGCTGCACTTTTTTCTACTGGGTTTTGCGATTTTGTAACCGCAAGAACAACGTTGAAATATTGATTCCCCGACTTTGCAGCAATCAAATCAATAAATGCGGCTTTGATTGCTCCTGATGTAGAATTGAGCTTCGCAGCAACAGGTTCAAGGTGTTTTTGGTCGATTAGCTGAACCAAAGCGGTTTTTGCAGCTTCAATATCGGTTCCTTTTTCCAGGTGATTCAACAATACCGGAACGGCTTCTTTCCCCTGCAACCGGGTAAGCGCTTCAATGGCAACTTCACGAACTATTGGAGAGTCATCATTCAGGCTTCCGGTAATAAAACCGGTTGCAAGTTGATCTCCGCGGCGGCCCAGCATATCAATAATTTCGGCCTTTTTCTCAGCCGAAAGTGAACCTGCTTTTTTAATCCACTGCCGGGTTGCAGCCACACCACCCAAATTCCGGGCAACATTTAACACCGCATAACGAAATTCCTTGTTGCCATTATCAACTGCTTTCAGCAAAAGAGGCATTGCATCGTAACCAAAATACTTTGCATAAAGCGAAAGGGCTGCAGCATGGTTGTGCAGTTTATCGTCCGACTGGTTGGCTTTCATAACAGCTTTAAGTGCTTTCTGACTCAGTTTGGTTTGGCCTTTTTCTGCCAAACGATCGGCATAAATCAGGAAAGCTTCGGCAGCATGGGTGGGTTCGTATTTAAAATCCACATCCTGTGCTGCCTTCAGCAACAATTTGTACGATTCCGGGCTACCAAAGTTTGCCAGCGCGCCAAGTGCCACCTTGCGTAAATCCGGATTTTCTGATTCTGCCATAACAGTAACTGCCCGATTAGCCGTTTCGTACCTGAGCTCACCCAAAGCTTTGGTAATAGTTATTTTCCCTTCTTCACCGGCTTTCGGAAGGTTTTCAAACAAAGCCACAGCAGCGTTTTCGGAGTCGATGGATACCAGTGTTTGCGCAACAGGTTCAGTTAAATCCTGATTGGCCAGGTATTTTTTTATAGCATTTACCGCTTTGTCACTTCCAACCAGGTTAAGCTGATTCAGCAAAAAGGTTTTCACTTCAACATCGTTTTGTTCTTCCAGAGCTGCCAGCAGGCTTGTTTCAACAAAATCTCCGGCATCTTCTTTCCCAAATTCGCTGGCATAACGAGCCAGACTATTAATGGCAAACCGAACTGCGGTATCGTCGCCAACGCCGGCAGGAGTTAATAATTGTACCATTTTTTGAAATCCCTGCGGCCCAAGTTCAACCAATTCGGCCATTACACGGTCGCGGTGCACCAGGTCTTTTGCCGGCATCTGCGCCAAAGCATCTGCAACTTTAGTGTCAAGTGTCCTCCTGTCTTGCGCAAAGGTTGTTGCTGTAACTAAAGCCAGGAGTAATATTGCTGTAAATTGAACTATTCTTTTATTCATTTTTTGATTTATTTTTTAAATATCAGACTTTTAAATGAGCGATTCGGAAATCGCTCGACCCGATAATCAGATTGACCACGGAGCTCGCATGGGCTGGTTAATCATCCGATTGGCGCCCTCATCGTCAATAAATTCGAGTTTTTCAGGATCAAAATTCAAGGTCCTTCCCAAACGAACAGCAATAATCCCTAAATTTACGAGGGTAGAAGACCAAAATCCGTTGGTTTCGTTTAAAGCAAACTTTTTCCGGGTTTTTACCGATTCGGAGAAGACAGAAATCTGCGGTTCCGGATCGGGCAATGTTTTCAGGAATGACTGCAGGTTTGGAATATCGGAAAGGAAACCACGGTAAATTTTTCCGTGAGGCCCTTCGATGTATGCAGCGTCTTTGTCTTTGTTTTCGCCATCGAGAATAATTTGGCACCCGTCGGCATAAGTGTAAGTAATTCGCCGCCACGATCCCACTGCATCGTAATGTTGCTGCGGTGCATCAACTTCAATTTTTACCGGCGCGGTATCGTCTTTTCCAAGCATGTACTGCACGGGGTCGAGGTAGTGCTGCCCCATATCGCCGAGGCCGCCGCCATCGTAATCCCAGTATCCCCGAAATTTGGAATGCACGCGTTCCGGATTGTAAGGTTTGTGAGGTGCCGGGCCGAGCCACATGTCGTAATCGAGATTTTCAGGCACCGGCATGGGATTCAGGTTGTGTTCGCCGCTCCAGTAGAATTTCCAGTCGTAACCGGTTACACCGCTCACGGTAAATTTCAGCGGCCAGCCAAGAATTCCGCTGTCAATCACTTTTTTCAACGGTTTTACATCGGTACCCAACCCGTAAAAATTGTCTTTGAAACGGAACCAGGTGTTCAGCCGAAACATTCGCCCGTGGGCATTTACGGCTTCCATCACCTTTTTGCCTTCGCCAATGGTGCGGGTCATGGGTTTTTCGCACCAGATGTCTTTTCCGGCTTTTGCTGCTTCTACAGACTGGATTCCGTGCCAGTGGGGCGGCGTGGCAATGTGCACGATGTCCACTTCGGGCAGTTGAATCAATTCCCTGAAATCGTGAAACGTTTTCACTTCGTAATCGATCATGCTTTTGGCTCGCTCAAGATGCAGTCGGTCCACATCGCATATAGCTACCACACGGGTGCCTTCGTAAGGAATGTGCCCGCGGCCCATTCCGCCAACACCAATAATGCCTTTGGTCAACTGATCGGACGGTGCTATAAAACCGTTTCCACCCAACACGTGGCGCGGAACTATGGTTAAGCCTGCCCCGGCAACCAGCGCGCGTTTTAAAAATCTTCTTCTTGAAGTCGGACTTTTACTATTCATTGTAATTCAATTTAAATTCTATGGAAATCAAATTTTGTTCTTAATCTCTGAAAAACCATTTTCTACAGGTTTCTGCAATAAATTTCAAAGATAAAATTTACTTTTTAAAAAAATAAGAAACATACACAACAAGAATAATGCACACGTGATAAAATGTGCCAACTGCCAATTGCTTTTTGCCAACTTACATAAATGTACAAAATTATCCCATTTTCAGTATAATTGAAGGATTGTTGAAAAATAGAATTTTAACTGAATTAATTTAATAGGGTAAAATTTTATCTTTAACCCATTCTGAAAAACAAAAAATTTAACATGAAGAATATTCCTGTAATTGCCGTTTCCGGAAAATCGCTGGCCGAAGCTTATGAAACTGCCCTGATTTCACTTTACGAAAAAGGTACGCGTTTTAAAACACAGTACGATAAACCGGGCGATCCGCTCAGCATTGACTGTACTTTGAACCTGACCATTGAAGAGCCGGAAACCGATCCGGTGATTCACATGGCCTTTCCGGGTGGCATTGAAGATTTAAAGGAATATGTACTTGAACTGAAAGGTTTTAAAGACCATTGGGTGAAAAACATGAACAACGAAAACGACACCCGCTGGGAATATACATATCATGGCAGAATAAAAAATTACGGAGTCTGGCAAGAGCTGCAGAATGGTGAATCGGTGGAAGTTGGCCCGTTTAAGGTTGACCAGGTTCAACGTGTTATTGAAAAACTTTCGAATCAACCTTTTACCCGCCAGGCGCAAATGATTACCTGGATGCCCAACCTGGACAATACCTGTTACGATCCTCCCTGTTTGCAGTCGTTGTGGTACCGCATTCTGGAAGACGAGGAAGGTGTTTACTGGCTGAACTGCAACATCAGGTTTCGCAGCAACGATGCCTGGGGAGCCAGCTTTATGAATATGTTCGGATTTATTCAGTTTAACAAAGAGGTGATTGCCGCAGGCGTTGCTGAACAAACCGGAAAAACCGTAAAACTGGGTCGGTTAAACTGGCAGGCCGATTCGTATCATATTTACGGGAAAGACATTCAGGCCGCCAAAGAACGCCTGTTCGACCGGGTATCCGGCATACCGTTTGAGGAACGCACCATGCCGTTTAACGACCCTTTCATTCGCGAAATGTATGATGCTGCAGAGCCAGATATTATTCAGAAAATAAAAAAGTTTGACCAAAGGTATTGAAAGTACTTAAAAAGAATTCAGCCATAGTTACCAATCTGGTATCTTTTGTTTATCTTTGCCTTATAATACTTTGAAATGAGAGTAATCGCAAAAAAAATACTTCGCGATTTTTGGGGAAAATATACTTATTCTGAAGAGCAACTAAAGACGTGGTATAAAGAAGCGTCAAAGGCAAAATGGAAGAATCCAAATCAAATTAAAGGGGAATATACCAAAGCAAGTATTTTGAAAAGTGGCCGTGTTGTGTTTAATATAGGCGGGAATAAGTATAGATTAGTAGTTGATATCAATTATGAAAGACAATGGGTGTTTATTCGGTTCATTGGAACTCACAATGAATATGATAAAATTGATGCAGATAAAATTTAAAAAATGATGATAAAGGCAATTAAAACCGAAGAACAATATTATAAATCTTTGGAAAGGCTTGGAAAGATTTTCCATGCTCCGGTTAACACTAAGGAAGGTGATGAAGCGGAAGTTTTATCCATTTTAATCGAAAAGTATGAGGACGAACATTTCCCCATCGATCCTCCACACCCAATAGAAGCTATCAAATTCAGGATGGAGCAAATGGGGATGACTCAAAAAGATTTATCTGATATTATTGGATACAAAAGCAGGGTTTCAGAGATTCTAAATAAGAAAAGAAAATTAAATCTCAATATGATTCGTAATCTGCACAATAAACTCAAGATACCATACGAATCGTTAATCTCAGATTATTAGTACATCCCGTTAAACTTCTCCTTCAATATTTCCTTCACTTCTTCCATGTTAATTTCTTTACCCAGTTCCTGCTGAATGGAAGTAACGCCAAATGTCAGTCCGCAGGGATTGATGTAACTAAAGTAACGCATGTCGGTATTTACATTCAGTGCAAAACCATGCATAGTAACATAGCGGCTTACGCGAACGCCAATGGCGCAGATTTTACGGGATCGGGAAGGGTGATCGAAATCAAGCCAGACTCCGGTAGCACCTTCTTTGCGGCCGCCCTTCAAACCGAACTCAGCAATGGTGGAAATTATGGCGTCTTCCATTTTTTCGATATATTCGCGTACCCCGATATTGTAATATTCCAGATCGATGATAGGGTAGCCCACAAGCTGCCCCGGTCCGTGATAGGTAATGTCGCCGCCGCGGTTGATTTTGTAAAAGGTAGCTTCAATTTTTTTCAGGAAATCGCCATGTGCCAGCAGGTTTTTTTCGTCACCGCTTTTGCCCAGGGTATAAACATGCGGATGTTCCACCAGAATAAACTGGTTTTTGGAAGTCGGTTTTTTGGGTTCCCGCTTTTCGGCTACAATCTCTGAAAGGATTTGTTCCTGTAAGTCCCAAACCTCCTTGTAGTCTTTCAGACCGATATCGTTGTAATTAAATGTTGCCACTGTTATGGAAATTTTTTATAAGTAATTGCTGTAGAAAGGATTTATCAAATCTAACGTTCATTTCTGAGTTTCTTAAAAACTAAATCCTTGTCAACGTCTTCGTTGGTTTTTACTTCATCCATTAATCTTCCCAGTGTAAGGTCTTCATATTGTTCATCGTTAATGGACAAAACATCACCTCCCAATTCTTTTAACAGTCTCGAAATGAGTTGACTATTTTTTCTCTTAATTTTTACAACCAATGCTCCTATAATTCTTCAAATTTAATGAAATTCAAATTAAGTAACAATACGCGAATCGGAATTCACGCCACCCTATGCTTTCACATGCTCTTCTGCCCGGTACGAACTCCTTACCAATGGCGAACTTTCCACAAAAGAAAAACCTTTTTCAAGGCCAATCCGACGGTATGCGGCAAACTGTCCGGGCTCAATATATTCCGCCACCGGCATGTGGGTTGCCGTAGGCGCCAGGTACTGGCCAATGGTCATCACCTTGCAGCCGGCTTCGCGCAGGTCGTCCATGGTTTGCAGCACTTCTTCGTGCGTTTCACCCAACCCCAGCATAATGCCCGATTTGGCAATTTTATAGTTCTGTGCTACATAGCGCACCACATCAAGACTGCGTCGGTATTTCGAAGCAAAACGCACAAACGGGGTCAGTCGCTCCACGGTTTCCAGGTTGTGGGAAATTACATCCGGACCGGCATCGATTAACTGCTGAATCAATTCTTCTTTCCCTCTGAAATCGGGAATGAGCACTTCGATGCGTGTTTCGGGATTCACCCGTTTTACTTCATTGATAGTGCGCGCCCAGATTCCGGCGCCCTGGTCGTCCAGGTCGTTGCGATCAACCGAGGTAATTACGCAATGCTTCACACCCATAATTTTCACGGTTTCAGCCACTTTCTCGGGTTCTTGTAAATCGGGGGCCAGCGGTTTTCCGTTTGGCACTGCACAAAACTTGCAACGGCGTGTACAAATGTTCCCCAAAATCATAAATGTTGCTGTGCCCCGGTTCCAGCATTCTCCAATGTTGGGGCAGTTTCCGCTGGTACATATTGTGTGAAGGCCATGCTGTTCAACCAGGTTTTTCACCTTCGAATAGCTTTCGCCTTTTGGCAGGTTCATCTTCATCCATCGCGGCAAACGTTGCCTTTCTTTCAACTCGTGCGCCATAATCCAAAATTTCGTACAAAAATAGCTTTAAAAGTGAAAAGTAAAAACCAGCCAAAAACAGAATTACAGTTTTATACGTTATTTTTGTAGTATTGCAAACATGAATATGAAGCATCTTTTAATTATCATAGTATTATTTTTCGGTTTGAATCATTTGGGCGCACAAAACCAGCCTACCGAACTTCAAACTACTTCGAAACTTGCCCTGGCATATTACAACGCCAAGGATTTCGAAAAAGCAGCTCCCCTTTTGCTTGAGGTTTACAACCTATCAAAAAACAATTATTATTTCAGGCTTTTTCTGAATGCGCTGTTGGAAACGCAGAATTTTGAGGAAGCCGAAACGCAGATTCAAAATGAAATTAAAAAACAACGAACGCCAAACCCGGAATTTCTTATTCACCATGGATATGTGTTAAAAGCCCAGAAGAAGTTAAAAGAGGCTGAAGAAAAATATAAAGAAGCTTTAGGAAGAATTCCGGCCAACAAGGGAAGTATTCTTGTGGTAGCCAACGTTTTCACACAGTGGCAGGAGTTTGAATGGGCCAAAAAAACTTACCTGAAAGGCCGTGAAGAGATTCCGCAGGAGCAGTTTAATTACGAGTTGGCGCGTGCATACCTTTATTTACGCGACTACGAACAAATGATGGAAGAGTACCTGAATCTGGTAAGGCAGGATGAAAAACAACTCCCACGCGTGCAAAGTGCCCTGGCTTCTGCGATGCGCATTGATGTGGATGATGGTTTACGAAGCAATTTCAGGGAGCAGGTCTTAAAACGAATTCAGGCCGAACCCAGTGTCATTGGTTACAACCGGTTGCTCATCTGGTTTTTTCTCCAGGAAAGACAGTTTGGCGGTGCACTGCGACAGTCGTTGGCATTAGACCGCAGAACCGGTGAAGAAGACACCCAGATTTTTCAGTTGGGGCAGATGGCACTCAACAATAAAATGTACGACGAAGCTGAACGCGCTTATAACTATTTGGTTGATAAAGGAGAAGATTCTCCGCTTTTTGTTCCGGCTTATGTACAGAATATTCATGCCTCTTTTCTTCGTTTTACAACCGGCAATGCAGAAGCTCAAACCGATGGCCTCGAGCTGGCCGGCAAGTTTGAGCACAGTTTGGAAATGCTGGGATATTCAGCAGGTACACTCGGATTAATCAGCGATTATGCCTACCTGCTGGCTTTTTACCTGGACCAAACCGAAAAAGCCATTTCGGTGTTGGAAAAAGGGCTGGAGATTCCCCGCCTGAAACCTGAAGAATCAGGAATGTTAAAAACCGAAATGGCGGATATTTATGTATTTTCAGGCGATCCATGGGAAGCGACTTTGCTTTATTCGCAAGTTATTGATGCCAACAAAAACAATTCGCTGGGTGACGAGGTGAAACTGAAAAAAGCCAAACTGGGTTACTACATGGGAAACTTTAGCTGGGCCAAGGCACAACTCGATGTGTTAAAAGCAAGTACTTCTAAACTCACAGCCAACGATGCCATGGAACTTTCAATGCTCATTGGCAACAACCTGAATCTGGACACAACGGCTGTCCCGCTGCAAATGTTTGCGCGTGCCGACCTGCTGTTTTTCAGGAACAAAGATGCTGATGCCCTGGCCACGCTCGACTCCATTGCTGAAATTTTTCCGTACCATTCGCTTACCGACAATATTCTTTACCGGAAAGCAAAAATTGAAATCGACCAGAATAATTTTGAAATTGCAGCAGAGTATCTGCAAGAGATTACCGATAATTTCAGTTACGGTTTGCTGGCCGACGATGCGTTATTTACACTGGCCGATCTTTACAATTATCATTTGAATGAAAAAGAAAAGGCCAAGGAACTCTACCGGATGATGCTCACCCGCCACCCGGGTAGTGTTTTCACCGAGGAATCGCGCGAAAAGTTCAGGGAGTTGCGCGAACTTTACCCCGATGTGTTGACCAGCCCTCAGGAAGAGATCATTCTACAGGATTCCATTCCCGATGAACTCAACTAACAAAGCATACCTTTTTGCCGGACTGGCCGTATTTTTCTGGTCAACCGTAGCCACAGCCTTTAAAATTGCCCTGCGCGATCTGGATGTCATCCAGCTTATTTTTTTTGCATCGGTTGTTACCGTTCTGGTGCTTTTTATGCTTATACTCGTACAGGGAAAAACCGGGTTGTTGGTCCGGCAAACAAAACGCGAAATTATCAGGTCGGTTTTGCTTGGTGCGTTTAACCCGCTTTTTTACTACATCGTTTTATTCAAAGCCTATTCGCTGCTGCCAGCCCAGTTGGCGCAGCCGCTCAACATGGTTTGGCCCATTGTGCTGGCGCTGCTTTCGGTGCCGTTTTTGGGTCAGAAAATCGGAAAATGGAGCATTGCCGGACTGTTTATCAGTTTTATTGGCGTGGTATTTATTTCGTCACAGGGCGGGTGGAGCGGCTTTCAAAATACCAGTTTTACAGGGGTTTTGCTGGCTTTGAGCAGTTCGGTGCTCTGGTCGGTTTACTGGATTTTGAGCGTGCGCGACAAACGCGACGAAATAGTAAAACTGTTTCTGAATTTTTTCTTCGGATTGATTTTCCTGGCCGTGGCCATGTATTTCTTTTCTGATTTTAACGTGAAAACCGGTCCCGGCTTGCTGGCTGCCGTTTATGTAGGTATTTTTGAAGTAGGCATCACTTACGTATTGTGGATGAAAGCCATGCAACTGAGTACCAACAACGCCAAAATCGGAAACCTCGTTTTTCTGGCGCCGTTTGTTTCGCTCATTTTTATCCATTTTATTTTGAAAGAAACCATTTACGTTACTACTTTTATCGGACTGCTTTTTATTGTATCCGGCATTTTTACTCAGCGGCTCGACCGGCAAAACAAAAAACACGATGAACCAAAAACCGCTTAAAATACTTGGCATCGACCCCGGAACAACGATTACCGGTTATGGGTTGGTTGAAATACGCAACAACCAGCCGGTGATTCTGAACATGGGCACGCTGGTGCCGGGCAAATTTTCAGACCATTACCAGCGGCTGAAACACCTGCACGAAAGGGCTTTGCATCTCATTGAAGAATACCGCCCCGATGTGATGGCCATTGAGGCGCCGTTTTACGGAAAAAATGTGCAAAGTATGCTGAAGCTGGGGCGTGGCCAAGGTGTGATTATGGCAGCAGCGCTTCATTACTCAGTGCCTATTCAGGAGTATGCGCCGTTGCTGGTAAAGCAGTCGATTACCGGAATGGGGCGCGCCTCCAAAGAGCAGGTGAAATATTTCCTGCAAAAGGTTTATCATTTAACCGACCTCGACCAGGCACTGGATGCCACCGATGCCGTGGCCGTGGCCATCTGCCATTTTATCCAGCAAGGCAAACCACAAAAAAACAAGGAGTACAAAGGTTGGGGAGATTTTGTGAAGAAGAATCCGGGAAGAGTGAAATAGAACAACCTGGCAGGGATTGAAGCGGCACCCTGTTGCACACCGCGACCAGGTTTTGCAGGACGGCAAGAGCGATTGAAATGAGCTACTTGCCGGAGTTGCAAAACCGGGAGCGGGGAAAACAGGTAGAGCGGAAAGCCCGGCTGCCAGCAGGAAGAAGTTTGCAGTCGCAGTTTTCAGTTTGCAGGAAGAAGTTTGCAGTAAGCAGTTTTCAGTTTGCAGGAAGAAGTTTGCAGTAAGCAGTTTGCAGTTTGCAGTTTGCAGTCGCAGTTTTCAGTTTGCAGTTTGCAGTAAGCAGATTTTAAACGAATTACTTTTTGTCGGTTTTTTCAATCACTTCAATTTTAAACAGGGGCGAAAAAAGCGGAAATGGGTTTCTCAAACAGAATTTTATACTATCTTTGCGCCCACATTTTCAAAAAAATAATTTTAGAATTATGCCAGTAAAAATGAGATTAGCGCGGCACGGCCGCAAACGTTATGCTTACTACCACATTGTGGTAGCAGATAGCAGGGCGCCACGAGATGGCAGGTACATTGAACGGATTGGCACGTATAATCCGAACACGAATCCTGCTACGATAGATCTCGATTTTGACAAAGCTTACGACTGGCTTGTAAAAGGCGCCCAACCTACTGACACCGTTAAGGCAATTTTGTCTTACAAAGGTGTGCTCTACAAAAAACACCTGATGGGTGGAGTGAAAAAAGGAGCTTTCAACGAAGAGGAAGCCGAACAGAGACTGGAAAAATGGCTGACTGAAAAAGAAGCCCAGATTCAGGCAAAACGCGAACGCCTGGCCGGGGAAGAGAATGCAGCCGTTCAAAAACAGCTCGACGCGGAAACCAAACTTCGTGAAGCAAAAGAAGCGGCTATTGCTGCCAGAAATGCAGAATTAGCGGCTGAAGCAAAAGCTGCTGCTGCACCGGCAGAAGAAGAAGTTGCTGAAGAAGCTCCGGCCAAAGAAGTTGCTGAAACTCCGGTTGCTGAAAAAGCTGAAGTGACTACTGAAGAAGTTGTTGAAGAAGCGCCAGCTACTGAGGAAAAAGCAGAAGAACCAGCGGAGGAAAAAGCCGTTGAGGAAACTACTGAAGCACCTGCTGCCGAGGAAAAAACAGAAGCTCCGGCTGAGGAAAAAACTGCCAAAACCGAAGAGGTAGATGAAGAAGCTCCGGCCGCTGAAGAAAAAGCAGAAGAACCAGCAGAGGAAAAAGCCGCTGAGGAAACTACTGAAGCACCTGTTGCTGAAGAGAAAACAGAAACTCCGGCTGAGGAAAAAGCTGAGGAAACTCCGGTTGCAGAGAAAACTGAGGAAGCTCCGGCCGATGAAGAAAAACCCGCTGAAAGCGAAGAAGCTCCAAAAGAAAAGGGCGCAGAATCATAATCAGAAGTTTTTCACACGAAATAAAAACCACGTGCTTTTAAGGCAGGTGGTTTTTTTATGCACCAAACCCTGATTTGCGTATATTTGCAAACAATGGAAACAATACCAAAATCGGAGTGCCAAAAAATTGGCTTCATTCGCAAAACCCACGGTGTGCATGGCGAACTGGTGCTGGAATATGAGCAGGAGTTTGAGGAATCGGTTGTTGAAGCCGATCGGTTCTTTTTGGAGATTGACGGCCTGCTGGTGCCGTTTTTTGTGAGTGAAGACGGACTCCGGGTTAAGTCGGCCAGAACAGCGCTGGTTCGTTTCGACTGGGTAGATAATGAAAAATATGCCCGCCGGTTGATGGGCAATTCGGTTTACCTTTTCAGCCATGATATTATTGATGAACCCGAAGAAACGTCAATTGCGCAATTTTTACATTTCAGGCTCCTGGATGAAAACGGAAATGAAATGGGCCAAATTTCGGCGGTTGACAATTACTCCGGAAATATTGTTTTTACTGTTGATGCAGAAACCGGGGAAATTCTTGTGCCGTTTAACGAAAATTTACTGATAAATCTGGACGAAGAACAAAAAACCATTCAATTACAGTTGCCCGAAGGTTTGATGGATTAATTTAAACAACAAAAACAGCTGGAGTTAAAAATAAAACAGCAGCAATAACCGGAACAAAAAACTCGTATTTGAATCCAATTTGTTTCATCATCACCTGGATATTTGTAACAAAAATAGAATTTTTTTAACCAATGGTGCAACTTTCAGTCAAATCGTACGTCCTTACTACATTGTAAACTAAAATCGATTAAAAATTTTTGACCATGAAAACAAAACAATTGTTTCTTTCGCTATTCATCCTTGGATTTATCTTTTCAAATACCGCATTTGCCGAGCGGGAAGAACGTAAAGTTTCTTCCTTTTCAGAAATATCACTGCGTATTTCAGGCAAAGTTCATCTGGAACAGGGAAACCGGCAAAGTGTCCGGGTGGAAGCAAAACCCTCCACGCTTGAAGAAATCATTACCGAAGTAAAAGGCCGCACGTTAATCATCCGGTTTAAAAGCAACAACATTTTCAGGCGATCGTTTAACCCGGGGCGCGTTGATATTTATATCACGGTTCCGGAAATTCACGCCTTATCGGTTTCCGGGTCGGGCGATATTGTGGCTGACAGCAAAATTAAATCGCGCATCCTGGATTTAGCTGTAAGTGGCAGCGGTGATATTTCACTGAAAAACCTGGATGCCGAACGCGTGAAAGCTGCTGTTTCAGGGTCGGGTGACATATTGATTGGCAAAGGTGGCGTAGCCGATGAACTTGAAGTTACCATTTCGGGTTCGGGAAATATTAAAGCAGAAAATTTTGAAGTGAAAAATGTGGATGCAAGAATCACCGGATCAGGAAATTGTCATGTATATGCCGTTGATTATCTAAAAGCGCGGGTAGCCGGGTCGGGAAATGTTTTATATAAGGGGAACCCGCAAATCGACACCTCAGTAATGGGCTCGGGAAGGGTAAAAAAATTTTGATAGAATTTCCCCTTTATATAAATTAAATTCTTTAAATTTCCCATGGTTTTCCGCACAGGCCAGAATCAACATCTTACTGACCAGATAGGAACAAAATTAGTTTTAACTTAAATCACTTATTATGGGAATGTTAAAGGAATTTAAGAGCTTTGCCATGAAGGGCAATGTACTCGATTTGGCTGTTGCCGTAATCATTGGCGGCGCCTTTGGTAAAATCATCACATCGTTTGTAAACGATGTACTCATGCCACCCATTGGCATGCTTCTCGGCAACCGCGACTTCGGAAACATGCGGGTTATTCTGAAACATGCCCAGGAAGCGGTTATGCAGGGTGACGACATTGTTACTCCGGCTATTGCCGAAGTTTCCATCCGGTATGGTGCGTTTGTTAACACCATACTCGACTTCCTAATTGTTGCCTTTGCTATTTTTATGGTAATAAAAGCTTACAACAGGATGAAAAAGAAAGAGGAAGCAAAACCGGCAGCACCGCCAGCTCCTTCAAAAGAGGAAGTTTTACTGGGTGAAATAAGGGATATCCTGAAAGAAAAAAATTAAACTGAAAATTACTTGCGGATAATATCAATCCGGCCACCCGGCCAGAGTTTTATAATGCCCGACGGTTGTGCCGGATTGATATCGTTTTGCCGGTATTCCACAATGTAGTCCACCTGATTTTTAATCTCCTCGGAAATTTCATCGAAAAAAGCCGGCGATTTTTGCCCACTGATGTTGGCCGACGTGGAAACGATGGGACGGCGAAACCGCTGCAACAGTTTTGTGGTGAATTCCTCTTTAGTGAAACGAATTCCAATACTTCCGTCTTCAGCTATCAAATTGATTGCCAGATTCTTAGCTCCCGGATAAATCACCGTGAGCGGGGTGGTACTTATTTCCACCAAATCCCAGGCAATCTCGGGAACTTCGTTTACATACCGTTCGAGCAGCGCCGGGTTTTCCATTAACACCAACATGCTTTTGGAGTCTTCCCGTTTTTTTATCTGATAAATCCTGGCCACAGCTTCCGGGTTGGTGGCATCGCATCCAATGCCCCAAATGGTATCGGTGGGATATAAAATAACTCCTCCGCTTTTTAAAACTTCTACAGCTTTTTTAATAACGTTATGCATGTTTTCTGTTCAAAATTTCGGTGTACAAAGAAATTAACTTTTGGGTATAATTTTCCGGGTGAAAAAGGTTTGCCCGTTGTTTGCCTTTTTCAGTAATTCCCTTTCGGAATGGCTCATTTTCCAAAAGCAAAGCAACTTTTTGTGCAATCTCTTCAACCTTTGCAGGATTGCAAAGAATGGCAGCTTCACCTGCTGTTTCGGGCAAAACAGAAACCGATGAAGTGATTACCGGACAACTGCTGGCCATGGATTCAATAACCGGAAGGCCAAATCCTTCAAAAACAGAAATGTAAACCGAAAAAATGGCCGTTTGGTACAATGCAGCCAAATCAGCTTCAGAAATATTGCTTAAAAACTTCACCTGGTTTTCCATTTCGTTTTCATTGATAAACTTTTGCATTTCAGCCATATACGAAGTGGTTTGCTTTCCCACAAAAACTACCGGAATTCTAATTTCCCTCATTTGAAGAGCCTGCAGTAACGCCAACTGGTTTTTGCGCGGTTCAAGCGTGCCCACCGACAAAATGAACTTTTCGGGAAGGTGATATTTTTTACGAATTTCAGCAACATTCTGTTTCTCAAAGAAAACCGGAGAAACGGGCTGGTAAATCAGCTCGACTTTCTCAGGCGGAACATGGAAAAAAGTTTCTATATCGTTTTTGGTTTGCCGGCTGATAGCTATGATTTTATCGGCTGAATGACAGGCATATTTCACCTTTTTGAAATAGATTTTCCGGTCGATGGGTTTGTAAAATTCGGGGTAGCGCATAAAAATCAGATCGTGGATGGTAACCACGGAAGGAATTTCGCTTTTGTGAATTCCTTTGGGAAGTTCGTTGCTCAGCCCGTGAAACAGTTCAACTCCGTGCTTTTTTAACTGCGGAACCAAAAACAGACTTCGCCAAAGCGATTTCATTTTTTTGGCAATGTAGTTACGAGGTGAAACCACTTTAAACCGTTTGTAATTGTTGAAAAGCCTGTCTTTTACTTCCGGGGTAAATAAAATATAATCGTTTTCCGGAAAGAACCGGTGAAGCGCATTCAGCGTGTTCCGGCTGTAATTTCCCAGCCCGGAGGAGTTAAGGAATGCCCGTTTTGCATCGAAGCCAATTTTCATACTATTAAAATTGTTTACTTTCAAAGGTATAGTATGGAACTCGCATGTATTTTAATCATCCTCATGAGCGTAAATATTTTACATGCTCGTTTCATAATTCGAAATTACAAAAAAGGCCGGGGAAAAACCCAGCATTTTAATTTTCTTTTTCAAACTTGCAATAACATATTAAATCAGGAATTCTTCAAAATTCCGAAGGAATTACATGTTTCAGACTTCGTCATTTTATAAAATTATTTTTTTACACTATACGGATCAATCCCGACATCATATTGCAATAACTTGCCATTTGGCAATTTTATTTTCTGATCGTTGAGATATCTGCAAAGCTGTATTTG